>JANXSC010000663.1 GCA_025352845.1 Opitutaceae bacterium | reverse complement strand
CCGCCTCGATGCCGTTGAGCACCGACACGCCCAGTCCCACGCGGCACCAGAAATTCCCGCAATGATACATACGCCGCCACAGTTCCGGAATGTCGTCCACCGTCTGGCCCACGAGGATGGGTTTGAAGAACTCCACGATGGCCGGCACCGCCTCGGGGCAGAAATAACCGGCGTAGGTTTCCCCGATACCCGTGTGCCGCCCGTCGTCGGTCAGGATCTCGATGAAGGCGGCGCTGCGCAGCTTCCGCGCCTCGCGGAGGAAAGGATCGTTGGTGCAGGGCCCCGTGAGCAGAGTCGTGCGGACATCGGTGATTTTCATGGATGATGGGAAACTTTTGAAAGTCGGAAGGCGGTCAGACGCTTTACTTCTGACCAAAAGTCAAACCCGGCCAGGTGTCGGATCGAAAGGGAGACGCGGGCAGCCCTGCGCGGTTAAAGAGATTGCAGTCCGGAGAATCAGCCCAGGCATATCTCACCGCGACGGGCGTTTTGACCTGCGCACTCTGCACGACAACTGTGTCCCCGACGATCAAAGCATCTGCCGGAACAAATCTTCGATCGGTGCCGGCCAGCACGAATCCCCTGAGCATCCCACCATCGCTGGTGCACAACCCCGGGCCCACCGCCTCAAACGCCACCACCGCCTTGTCGCCGTCGATGCGGCAACCCGCGTAAAGCGGTCCGGAGGAAACGAGCTCATGCCCGTAAACTTTCGCCAGCGCCTGGAGCGCGAGCCGTTCGCCGACGGGACGTTTGTTGCGCGGATGAATGTGATCTTCGCCTGCGTCGAGCGCCACGGCGAGGGCGACGTTCGGCATGGACCTCGCCGTCAGCAACTGGGCTTCCCGCAATTCCGCCCAAGCCGATGCCTCGAAAATCTTCGGTTGTGCGCCCGGCGTGGCGAGCAGCGGCAGCTGAACGATGAAGAACGGGAGGTCGTCCCGCCCCCAGCCGCTTCTCCAATCGCGGATCATCGCGGGCAGGAGCCGTTGATACAGCCACGCCTTGCCCGCGTTGCCCTCTCCCTGATACCACACGACGCCCTTCACGCCTACGGGAAACAGTGGCGCGATCCGCGAATGGAACAGACCGGACGGGATATTCCGATGCGCGGCATGCCAGTAGGGTGGCGTGGGCTTCGGGTCAGGGCTCGATCCCTTCTGCTGCCATGTCTGCAACTGCTCATGGTAAATCTTTTGTTCGGCGGGGTAGTCCTCCATTCCCTTTCTGGCCCACGCCACGTGGATCGCAAAGTCAGGGTCCGATCCCAGCGCCGCTGGACTCATCCACGCCTGAATATGGGTTCCCCCCCACGAAGTGTCGATGAGGCCCACCGGCCGCTGCAGCGCCCGATGGAGTCGTTCCCCGAAAAAATAAGCGACTCCGGAGAAGTCGCCGGCCGTAGCGGGAGAGCAAATTTTCCACTCGCCCTCCACGTCCTTCATCACCCAGGGCGATGAGACATTTTTCACGCGCGACACGAGGAAATACCGGATTTCCGGATACTTGGCCGCGTTGACTTCCGCCTCGTAGTCAAGGACCCCGCGGTCGTCCTTGTGCTTGTACGCCATCTGCATCGCCATGTTGGACTGCCCGGCGCAGATCCAGACCTCGCCGCAGAGCACGTTTTTAATCGTGATCGTATTCCGGCCGCGGATCGTGATCCGGTGCGGACCGGACGCGGCCGGAGGCGCAAACCTTGCCTGCCATTGCCCCTGCGGACCGCCGGAGACGGATTGCCCCGGCTGGCCCCAACTGACATCGATTTCGACGTTCTCGCTTTCCGACGTCAGGCCCCAGATGACGAACGGCGCTCCGGCTTGAATCACCAGGTTGTCGCTGAACAGACCGGGCACGGTGACGTCGGCTCGGACGGTCGCACTCCAGGGGGCAAGGGCGAGGACGAGGACCCGCAGCGCCCATGCGCAAGAGCGGTCGCAAACGCGCAGGGATGGGCGCACGGCACATTGAGTCAGGAAAGCCATGGGCGGGATTCGGGGTGGAAACTCACGGGAGCCGGAGAGGGTCACTTGAACCGCAGGGCGTAGAGATCGGCTTCTTTCATCACGAAGCGCAATCGCACCGGGACGCCGTTCACCCGCCCGAGGTCGGGCTCGCCTTTCCAGCCCACGTTGCGCTCAATCTCATTGCCGACGGCCTCGATCGACTCGGCGAGCGTGTAGCCGGGGATCGGGTGGCCGGCCGCGTCCTGAATTTCCACGCGAATGCCGCCCACGACCGACGTCGAGAAATTAAGGGAGAGGGCCGTGCCCGTGAATGTCAGCGGCCTCGTTATAAACTCGCCGCCGCTGAAAGGGGCGTTCACCGACGCCAGGCGATCGGTCTCGAGCTTGTAGCGCACGAGATGGCAGCCGGGCTGCCCGTAGGAATGCTGCACGTAAAACGACATTTCGGTCAGACCGGTCGGCACGATGTTCAACGCGGGGTAGTTGCTTCGCGACGTCCAATGCCCGGCGCCAATGCCATTGCGAATCCACGCCGCCAGGAAAGTCCGGTCGTAACGGGTGCCCCCGCGGCTTGTGATCAGCACCGGCTCAGAGGAGTCACGGCCATACTTGGGATCCAGCCCGAGGCGCACCATTTCGGCCGGAGTGATTACCGGTCGATTGAAAACGATTCGCGGCATCAACCCAATGTAGAGGTGCGGCGCGCGAAAATAGGGGCTCGTCGTGTTGCTATAGAGCTGCTCGAGCGGAGCGCTGCCGAAGTCCATCATCTCGACCTTCGACCAGTGGGCAAAATCCGGAGAGGTTACGCGCCCAACCCAGCGGATGTTGCCGCCCCAGCCGCTCCGCGTGTTTTTCCCATCATCTTTCCAAGTGCGGATGAACGCCACGTAGCAGCGCTCGTGCTCCGACCAGAATGCGGGACTCATCGTGGCATCCGAGAATTGCACCTGATAATTGGCGTTGGTGATCACGGCAGCCGCTTGCAGTCGCCGCCAGCGCAGGCCATCCCCTGACACCATCGCGACCAGGCCTCCGCTCGAACGGTGACCCACCATGTCGAAAAGACCGCCCAGCGCCTTGAAGCGCTCATCGGCCGGAACGCCGGGCCGCGTATCCAGAAACGGAGTAAAGTTGTGCGGAACCGGCCCCGCGCGGTGGTCCAGGATCACGTTGTTGCTCCCGCTCCCGTTCACTTCAACCAGTCCGAGAGCCGGTTTTCGCCATTGAACTCCGTCGGTCGACTCGGCGTAGCAGGTCGTCTCCTCTTCGGAGCCATCGGGCGTCGGGTTGGGCTTTCCGCGATAATACATTCGGTAGGTTGGGCCGTCCTTCAGCACGGTCACATAGCCGGAAAACTTGCCGTCCCACGGCGCATCGAACGCCAGCACGGGTCCCATGTTCACCGGCTGGCTCAAGCGCAGCTCAACGCCGTCCATGCGATCGATCAGGTAGCGATCGATCAACAATTCCAGCCGTCCACCGACGGCCCGCACCGGTTCCGAGGAAGGCGGCGCGGCGGAAGTCCCGGCCACATGCGCGAAAACCAGACCGGTGAGAAATACGGCGCAGCGCGCGACGACTGCGAACGGAAGAGCGATTCGAAGGGGTGGTCGCATTGTCTTCAGTCGATCACGTAAACCGCGAACACGCGTGCCTTGCTGTTGATCGGAAACTTCACTTTCACCGCGAGCGGCTGGCCGGCGGGCAGATTCACCTCGCGGGTCTGCGGCCACACGACGTCCTGCTGGGTGCCGGAGGTGACGACCCGGGCGGCCGCCGTTCCGGAATAGCCCGGCAGCGGCCGATCGCGGCTGTCGAGCAACTCGACCGTCAGCGGCGCCTCGGCGGAAACGCCATCGACGTTCAGCCGGAGTTTCGCGCCCTTCCCCGCCGAGAGCGGGGTCGTGATGAAATGAGCATCGTTGTCGTCTTCCTTCGCCGAGAGATAGCCGAAGCCGTCGCGGCGCAGCGTCGCGAGCCCGATCTCCATCGACTGCAACTTGCCGCCGGTGTCCCAGTGCGAATACCAAATCATCGTCTGGTCGCCTTCGTTGACGAATGCGTGGCCCTGCAGCAGCGCGATGTTGTCCCATTCGCCCGCCCCGCCCCGGGAAATCACCTTGAAGTCCGCCACGGGTTCCCGGAAGTGGATGCCGTCGTTGCTCACGACGAGACCGAGATCGACATGAACGCCTTTGTTAAACGACTCACCCTTGGCGGGCGGCACCTCCGCATCCTGCCACATCCCGTAGAGACCCACGAGGACGTTGCCGCGATTCCAAAGCCCGGCGCCCATGTGCGTCTGTTGTCCGGCGACGCGCGGCTTGGTGAGCTGGCCCGGCCGGGCAAAAGCGAACGCCTTCGCCTGCGACCAATGCACGAAATCGGCCGACCGATACGTGAGCATCACCCGGCCGCCGTCACTGCCGTCAGGGCGCCATGCCCAGGGTGCGATCAACTGGCCCGGCGTGTAATAGAATTCGCCGAACCGATAGAGGCCGGACACCTCGAAACGCTCACCCCCGGCATTCGCGGGCCGGTCCCCGACGACTCTCCATTTCAGGCCATCCGCGCTCGTCGCGGTAATTGTGGCGCAGATCCGTTTCTCCTTCACCCCGATGTTGCTCATGCCACCGCGCACCTCGTCATACGGCACATGCGCGATAAAGGCCGCCTTGTATTGGCGGCTTCGGTCGGGGTCGTTCGGATCGTGCAGGATGGACAAAAAATCGTTCACGCGCGTCAGCGAAAACGGCTCCCCCTCAATCAGGCAGATGTTGTTCTTTTTGCTGCCCTTGAAGTCGACCAGTCCCAGTTCGGGTTTCGTCCAATGAACACCATCTGCGCTCTCGGCATAGCACATGGGCCGCCACATGCCGGGCGCCTGCCCTTTGACAATCTGCGTCTCGAACATGCCGAGATACCACATGCGAAACTTGCCGCCCTCCTTGATGACCGTGCCATACAGAGCCGCGTGTCCGGTGTCCGGCGCGCCTTCCGGTCCGCGGCGCAGCACCGGATTGTTCGGGTGCTTCGTCGCCGGCACCAGCGTGAGCTTCAGGTTGTTCTGCCACGGGATGCTGTGGTCGTCGAAGGCGAAGAGCACACGTTCGGCGGCGCGGGAGAACGGAGTGCCAACTCCGCATGCGATGGCAAAGACGGCAAGGCTCAGCCGTAACGATTCAGAGGTCGGAGCGAGCTTGCTCGCGATGGCGGTATAAAAATCGCCTGCCAGCAGGCTCCTACAACGATCACCAAGAAACTTTCGCGACTTCGAGCGCGATCGGGGTTCGATTGTACAGATACGGTTCAAGGAGTATTTGATCATGAGAAAATGAGCGGGACCGTACGCAGTTGGGTTATTGCCGGCGAAGCGACGCCAGATCGGGTTCATCGGCGCCGATATCCTTTGGTGCCGTGGTGAAGCGCTCCCACCTCGAGCCGGCTTCGCTGCCAGTGAGTTTTTGGAAATCGGCGAACGTCTTCGCGGTGAAGCTGGCCTGGTCCACGCGCAGGCTGGCGAAGTCGTAGCGGTTCGCCTCGCCCTGCCAGAGCGTGTTCGGGAAAATCAGCACGTTCGGTTTTGGATCCCCGCCGATGAGGGTGTGGCGCGCCGTCAGTTCGCCGCCGGGGGTGACGGTGAAGTTTATCCCGAGGAAGGTGCAGCGCTCCAAGGTCAGCTTGCCATGGCGGCTGACGCGCGCCTCGCCTGGCCTGCCGCCGACGCGGCGGATTAGGACATTCTTCAGGATGACGGAACTGGGGCCGTTCTGGGGGCGCTCCGTATGCTGCGACACCTCCAGCGCACGCGCAGCGGTGCTTTCGACGATGACGTTTTCCATGCTGTGCGGCGAGTCGCCGATAAAGTAGATGTCGTAGCCAAGGCAGTCCTTGATATAGACATTCCGATAATGGGTGACGCTGGAAACCGTGTCGCAAAGGCCGGTCGAGTTGCCGATGCTGACAAAACCATCGATCCGGCACTCGGCATCCTCGTGGGCGCTGAAGCCATCGTCGCCGCATTCGATGGCGGCGATATTAAGAAACACGTTGTTCCGCTGCGCGCCATGGATGTTGAAGCCATCGTTATAGACGTGCGTGCCCGTGAGATTCCGCACCACCAGATGCGAGCCGCTGATGCTCTGAATGACCGCACTGCCGCGCGCCGGGTAGCGGATGTTGGCAGCATCCAAGGCCTGGCCCTCCGGCAGCCGGAGATAGAACGCGTCATCGCTCTTTACATACGTCCACTCGCCCGGCTGCAGATCGGATGGCTGTTTCAGTGCGGCGCTGGGACCTTTGGACGTGCGTCCCATGTGATTCATCCGGCCGTTCCAGAGAAAAAACCAACGTCCGATGATGGCATCGTCGAGGCGCGGCAGCAGCTTTATCCGTCGGAAAAGTCCCTGGCCAAGCGACTCCCAATCGGTCCCGCGCACCGGTTCGCTTCCATCCAGCACCGCGCCGTGGCCATCCAATGTAATCGGTTTGCCGGGGAGCCCGTGCTTGTTGGTCAAATCCGCACTCTCGTGGTAGGTGCCGGGTGCGAGATGGATTGTGTCGCCGGGCTGCGCCAGCCGGATCGCGCGGGCGATCGTTTTCACCGGGCCGGCCATGCCGTCGTGCGCATCGCGTCCGTTGACCGGATCGACCTGCAAGGCGCGGCCCAACGTCGCCGCTACAAGTATGGGGCGCCGACGCATGGCCGCTTCGTTCTCCTCCGCCGTGACCGTGCTGAACGTATTTGGTCGCTGCGTGAGATCCACGACCCGCCAGGCGAGATCCGCCAGACGCGGATCGCCGATGTCGTCGCGGATCCGGCGCAACGCGGCCGCGCCGTCGTCGCCAAACTCCAGGATGGCATTGCCAATCGGACGCCAGCCCCATTCGGCATCCGCCCGCGTCGCGTCCGCGTGTTTCCGAAAGGTCGCAATCAGTGCTGCCAGCATCTTCGGGTGCAGACTCTGGGTCTCGGGTCGTCTGAGCGCGGCAAGTTTCCCGAGTGACACCGCCGCACGGTTCACCACCACCGGATCGGAATAATCCAAGGCACGCAACAGCACGTCGATGGCCTCGGGACTTTTTGAGATATTGCCGAGAGCTTCCGCGGCCGCGAAGCGCGGAAACCGCGCGCCATCCTGAAGTCCCGCGCGAAAAACGGGCAACAGCGCCGGCGTCGCGTGGACCAGCAACGCCCGCATCGCCACTTCCCGGACCCGGGGGTTCTTCGACTGGAGCGCGGCGGCGGAGAGTTCGCTCGACGGCATCGGCTGCATGCGCCGCAAGGCAATGATGACGCATTCGCGCAGCATGTGGTTGTCGTGCCGCTCAATCGCCTGCAGCAACGCCGCGCAAGCGACCGGATCGCGGCGTTCGCCCAGCGCCAGCGCGGCGACGCAGCGGACGCCATTTTCGACATCGCCAAGCCCGGTGAGCAACGGCTGGAGGTCGCCCGTCTTCTGCTTGCCCAGCGCCTGCAAGGCCAGGCGGCGTTCGATGAGATTCGCGGATCGGGCCGACTTCACGAGCAGCGCCGGATCGAGGGAAAGACTGCCCACAATACACTGTTGCAGCGCACGCATTCTTGCGGACCCGTCAGGGCTGCGCATCCCATCGGCGGTCTGTTCCGGCACAAACCCGCGCGCGAGGTGTTGTACATCATCGCTGACGGCCAGCACGGTCGGCACCCCCTTCGCCTGATACGGCTTCCAGCCGTCCCGAAACGGACCGGAGGTGAGGACGCTCACTTCTGTCTTCGTACCCCGCGCAAGGAAGAGAAGATCGTCGAGGGCGTTGAGCTGCGACGGTCCGCTGTTGTTACCGTAGATCAACAACTCGTCGACCAAACCCTCGCGCACCCATGTATCGACGTCCATCACCTGGCTGCCGGCGGTGATGACGAGTTCCGGGACATTCCACGACTGGGGCTGCCGCGGGTCGTTTGAGTTGACGACCATGCCGAGCTTGACGCGATGCCGATCAAGCTCCGCCTTCAGTTCGCGCAGAAAGGCGGTGACGTAGCTTCCGCGCAACCGCAGCCAGTCCTCCCGCGACGCTCCGCGGCGAAACGGCTCGGTGCGGATATCCAGTTTGTAGCGTTGCTTGAATTCGCGAACGATCGGCTCGCTGTAGCCAAACTCGTCGGCGAAACGGAGCGAGTAGTTCTCCACGTACGTGAGGAAACAGATCCCGTCGTAGCCGGCCTTCACCGACTCTTTGACGGTGAGATCAACCAGCGCCTTTCGCGCTTCGGGATACGCCAGCTCAATCGGACCGCCCTGCCGGCGTACGCCGTGCTTGTCGGCCGGGGCCCATTCAGGGTGTTCGAGCCGGAGTTTCGACTCATAGCAAAACGGATAATCGCCAAAGCCGGGCGTGTCCGGTGCCGAACCCCAGTCCCACAACGAACCCATCCCCCAGATCTCCATGCCCCGGGCGTGGGCCGCCTTCACGGCGAGTTGGTCGGGCTTCACCTCGGCATAGAGCGCCTGCAGCCATTCCCAGAGCGAGTAGTAGCGGCAATTCTCCGGCCGGGCGTGCATCGTGCTGACCCAGCTCGCCTCCTCCAACCCGCGCCAGTAAACCCGCCGGGCGCGGTTCACATCTTTAAATAGATCGAACGTCGCCTCGATGCTCGCCGGGGAGTCGATGGGCAGCGACGAACCGAGGAAGTGATTGTCGCCCGTACTGACGTAGACATCGATGATCGGGTCGGCCGCCGGCGAGGTCCGGCCAAACAGAACCGTCATGACCACGGCGGCGCCCCATTTGAAAAAGCGCAGCGAAGACGCTGCTGGTGCCGGCGAGCTCAACGCCGGCCTCCCGTTTCCTTTTTCATCCGTCGCGATCCCGGTCGCAAGAGATCGATCAAAAACTCCTGCACGTTGGCGTGCCCCGTCCTGGCATCGCCGCGATAGCGCAGTTCCACCTTCACGCCGAGGGCTTGCAGTTTGCGCTCCAGCATTAAACCCGACACAGCGGAGTGATTCGGATCGGTCTGGGGTTCGCCCGGCACCGGCGGCTTGTCCTGGGTCGGGAACTCCATGAAGACGGGCGGATCGTCGCTGCTGGCGAACTCGATGGGCGAGAAGCGCCGGATCTGCGGCAGATAGGAATCGCGGGCGGCGAGAAAGGGCGCAAAGGAATCGGCCCGGGTCATCTCCGCGAAGCCGAAAGCGTGGGCGCTGAAGATGCTGTTGGGGATCCATTCGCGTAGCTGCTTCGGGTCGAGCGAGGTCACGGGTGCCTTCGCAGCGACGCAACAGAGACGGGTGGATTCGCGCGCGACGGGGTCGGGGCTGTGCGGTTCTGCCATATCATCGTGCAAGGCGAGCCAGAGCGATGCGCAACCTCCGGCGCTGACCCCGGTGGCAGCGACGCGCGTCGTGTCGAAGTTCCATTCGAGGGCTTTTGAGCGCAGGAACTGCAGCGCGCGCCGCGTGTCGCCGAGTGGCCACTCTACCGGCGGTGTCACCCCTGCTTTATTTGCATCCGCGAGAAATCGGTAATTCGCCGCAGCCACGGAGATCCCGGCGTCGAGAAAGGCCTGCACGTCAAGATGCTGGTGGATCTCGCTTTTGTCATCGGCCGCCCAACCGCCACCATGTACATAAAACACCAACGGGGTCGGCCAATTTGACCGCGCCTGCCAGACATCGATCGTCTGGCGGAAATGCGGGCCATAGGGAATGTCAGAAAAAGTCGGCGGCGTACTTTCGAAGTGTACGGTCCTCGGGCGCGGGGTCACTTGCGGATACGACGACGGTCGGTCCTGTGCCCGGGCCACGACCAGCATTACGAGGCACGCGCCGAGTCTTTGCACCGTCCCCGTTTGCCGCCACCTCCAGCCTATGGTCCATCGGGGCCGCCGGTTCATGGCGCCCACACGACCAAGATACCGCGGCCGGACTGGTGTGGACCGGAAAATAGGAGGCTCGGCGGCTTCGCGGACTGCACCCCGATGGATTGGGGCGATAGTGACCATGAGTCCAATGAACGACGGGTGAATCCAATAACGTTTCAGACTTCGGACGCTAAAACGTTCCCTTGATGCCCAAGGTGAATTCCGAACCTGGCACAAACAGTCGATATGTTTTTGCGAAGTCAGGCGTCTTCGGTCCGTACCGCTCGTAGATGATCGGCGTGTCCGTCAGGTTGGTTACAGTCCCGCTGAACGAAAGCCGCTTGGATACCCGGTATTCAAAATCGGCGGAGACCGTTGTGCGCGGAACCAGATAAAGGTAGGTCGACTCGGGCACGACAGCGCTCACGGCCTGGAGCGTCAGCCGCGTCCGTCCGCGCTGGTTCCAGTTCATTCGCGCCGAGAATTTCCCTCGCGCAAAGTTCACTCCCCAGTTGAGGACCTTGGGCACATAGTTGCTGAAATCCGCACTGTTGGGTCCGGTGAGGTGCAGCACGGTGGCGTTTCCCCAGAGCTGGAAATTTTTTCCCCATGACGGGAGAAAGAAAAGTGACTGCCGATAGCTGCATTCCAGTCCCGAGATGCGCGCGGTGCCCACGTTCCGCTTCGTGAGAATGTCGTAGCCGGCAAACTCGCCTTCGAACTGCTCCGGAATGTTCAGGCTTTGCAGGAGCGCCGGCGTCGCCGCCGTCTGGGTGGTGCCGAAGAAATCGGCGATCGTTTTCGTGAACACCCCGACGCTCCCCACGCCGCCCTTCGCGTGATAGGAGTCGAAGGAAACATCGTACCCATCCGAGGTCCAGGGCCGGAGTCCTGCGTTGATCACCCGGATGATCCGGTCTGTGCCCGCGGCGGCGGCCGTGGCGTCGGGGAGCGTGGTATTGGGCACAATTTCGGTGAGATTGGGCCGCCCCGTCGTCCGGGCGTAACCGACCCGGAGGATCAGATCGTCGGTGAAGCGAAAGCTCCCGTTGAGGCTGGGAAAATATCCGTCGTAGCTCCGCTCGGCGACGGCGGCGCGATTCTGGTACTGCAGTTTCTGCCGTTCCAGCAGGTCGTTCGTCAGCGGAATGAGCGCGCCGGCGGCGGTGCGCTGGAGCTTTCCGTTCTGATCCTTGGCATAGAATCCGTTTCGATCGAAAAACGGTCCCCGCCCTTCGTCCGCGGTGTTTTCGAAACGCACTCCGCCCACCAGCCACAGGCGGTTCTCGAATCGCTTCCAGTCGACGCGAACGTATCCCGCCGAAATCGTTTCCCGAAAAAATTTCGACGCCAGCACGTTCTGGGCATGCCAGGTGATATCGGGCACGAAGTACTCGGGCCGCTGGCTGAACAACGCGAAGAGCTTCGTCGCGTCCAGCATCGGCGGCACACGCCCGGGAAAATAGCCCTTCGCCGCCGCAGGATAGGCCGGGTCCAGCAGGTCGTAGTTCCGGACCTGTCGATCGGTCACCGTGGCCGTGGGACGAAAATTCCAGAGCATGAAATCACGTCGCGCGTCCCGGGTTTGTCGATTGATCGCGGCACCGGACCGCAGCGAGAACCCGGCCCCGAATTCCCGACTCAGGTCGGCTTTGACCTGATCCTTGCCGTCCGTCGTGTCGTAATGAGTCTGCCTCCGTACGCTGTTCAGCGAATAGGCCGCGGGATCGAAAACACCCACCGGCACCCCCGCGCGATCGACGGCGGTGACGTCGCGCGGCTGGGCGGATTTCGGCGTGCCCGCGTAAAGCCCCGTCGCCCGCAGCACCAGATTGGTGATGCGAAGATCGGTAAGGCCGAGATATCCGCTGGCATCATCGCGGTAGGTGGTACGGTTTCTCGAAAGTGAAAGGTTCAGGTCGATTCGCCAGGCCCCGCGCCGGTAGGTGTCGTTGAGCGTGATTTGCCGGGTGCGTTCGTTGCGCTTGAAATCCGTGCCCGTCATGATCGCTGAGCCCACGCCGGGCGTCGCGCCTTGGGAGAACTCCGACCCACCGGTGACGCCCCCGCCGAAAACATAGCTCGAGCGGTGCTCGGCCGCGTAGAGCGTGGCGTCGACATAGAGCAGATTTGCCTTCAGCAAATTGTAATCCCCCATCCGCCATTCGACGCCCAGAGCGCCATCGCCCGATTTTCCGAGCCGCTCCGTCGGATTCGTGTCCACCTGGCTCAGCACATTCTGGTTGAGATCCCAAGGGGTAAGCACCTCGCGCGTGTTGTAGGTGCTCGAGCGCAGGGTGGCGCTGCTGGAAATGGTCAGGGCAAAGGATCGATTGATCGGAACCGCGTAGGCCACATTGGCCCCGCCCAGCAACGGACGCGCCTTGAGGTCCGAACGGCTGCCCTGTTCGCCCAGGCTGTGTCCGACAAACCCCCGGCTGTTGAAGGTGCCATAAGCCCGGTACGAGAACTCCGGAGTCCGCCGTTCGAAACCGCTTTTGCTGATCGCGTTGATCGCCCCGCCTTGCGCGTTCGCCGGCAGATCGGGCGTGGGCACCTTGGTGATTTCGATCCGGCTGATATTGTTCAGCCGCAGCGCCCCCAACTCGACGTTACGGCCGGCGCCAAACGACGCGCTGCTCGCCACCTCGCCCCCATCGATGGTGACAAGAGTGCCGCTGCTGGGAAACCCGCGGAGCGAGACGCCCTGCCCGGCCGTGGACGTGTCGACGTTGACCCCCGGCAAATACTTGATGAGTTCGACCGCGCTGCCCTCTCCGGAGTCGCCGAACTCGCCCGCCGCGACGACATTCCTGATGTTGGCCGCGTTGCGTTGCTCGTTCAACGCCAGTGCTTGCACATTCATGCGTTTCTCCTCGACGGAAAACGCATCGAGCACGAACACCTTGCCGGCGTAGGTGGTGGCGCTGCGGATGGATTCAAGCTCGAAATCCTTCCGGACGTTCTTTCCGGCCTCGACCTTAACCGTGGCCGATTGCGGCTCGAGTCCCGTGTAGGTCACGACGACGGTGACCTCTCCCGCCGGAAGGCTGTGCAGGATGTAGTCTCCACTGCTGTTGGTGAAGGCTTCAACGTCGGTGCCTTTCACGGCGATCCGGGCGTTGGTCAGGTAGCTCCCACCCGAAACATTGAACACCCGGCCCTGGATCTCACCGCGATTCCCGGTTTGGGCGGGGAGGGTATCAAAGGAGAGACTCAGCAGGGCCAGGACACCCGCCAGCATTCTCCGAACGCGGAGCACGGGAAATTTTGGAGTCATGGAAGCAAATCGGCGACCGACGAAGGGAATGGACGGCCGGGAGACAGTCGTAGTATTTTGTTGCGAGGAAGTGCCGCAAGGGCATTCTTTTGGTTAGATTTCATGACCAGATGAAAACCTTCCCCGTTCTGCCGCTGGTGCCTCCACAGCGCGTGTCCCTCGTGGTGCAAACCATCCAAAGCCTGCGCGCGGCCCTCGCCGCCGGTTACTGGCGTGAGACCATGCCTGGCGAGCGCGAGCTGTGCCAGACGCTGGAAGTCAGCCGACCCACGCTCCGGGCCGCCCTCATCGAATTGCAACGCGCGGGAGAACTCACTTCCGCCGCGCGCAGCCGCCGATGCATCGTGGCGAAAGCCGCAAGCATTCACCCGTCAGGCAGGACGGTCGCGCTGATCTCACCCATGCCCCTGCGACGCCTCGCTCCCAACATGGTGCTCATGATCGACGCCCTGCGCGACCATCTGGGCCGCAGTGGCTGGACGACGCATATGCACGTCAGTCGATCCTGTTTCACCCGGCATCCCGACCGCGCTCTCCAGGAACTCACCGCCCGCTCCCCGGCCGCCACCTGGCTGCTCATTACCTCCGTCCGGCCGATGCAAGAATGGTTTTTGCGCCACTCCCTGCGCTGCCTGGTGGCCGGCACCTGCAGCGAGGGGATCGGCCTGCCTTCGGTGGACGCCGCGCATCACGCCACCGGCCGGCACGCCGGAGCCCTCTTGCTGCGGAAGGGACATCGCCGCATCACCTTGGTGCGCTCCGACGAAAATACCGGCGGTGACAACGAGAGCGTGCGCGGTTTCAGCGCAGCAATTGCTTCGGAACCCAGCGCGACCCTGCAGGTGATGTCCTACCGCAGCCGCGACCACCTGGTGACGCTGCTCGACCAGACCTTGCGTTCCGATGCTCCGTTCACGGCCTATTTCGTCCTCCGATCCTTGGATGTCCTTACGGTCATCACCCATCTGCTGAGGCGCAATCGGCACATCCCGCGGGACGCGGCCGTGGTCAGTCGGGATGGGGAGAATTTCCTCGACCACGTCAGTCCGGTTGTCACGCGATACGCCATCGACACCGAGCGCTTTGGGCGGGAAATTTCACGCCTGGTCCGGACAGTCGCCGAAACCCGCACCCTCAATCCCCGCACCATCCGCTTGATGCCGAAATTCATCGCGGGCGAGACCGTTTGAGCCGGATTGCTCCACGGCCAGGACGGTGGGGGTCCTAAGAGAGCGTCGAAAAAGGAGCCCTTTGATTGTCATTCTGAGCGCAGCGAAGAATCCAGCTGGACGTTCGCCTCTTTGAAAACGCCCCGAAAATCAAAGTGGATTCTTCGCTCCGCTCAGAATGACAGGCCTTATTCGACGCCCACTAAGGACTTGAGAGTGCCGGGTTCGGAAGTGGTTTCGTTTTAAGCGGCGAGGCAAGTGCCTTCGATGCGCTGGAGATCGAGGCGTTGGCGGAGGAATAACTCGAAGGAAGAGCCCTGAGGGGAAGCGGCGATAAATTCCGGCAGGCTATGACGCAGGGCGCAGGCGACGACGAACTCGGAGGGGCAATGCGGGGAGCGCACGGTGCGCAGCCAAGAGCCGAAGTGGCGCCAGACCAAAGCCGGGTGAAGGGCGGCGAGGCATTGGAGGAGACCTTGGGCGACGAGGCCGATTTGGATGTGGCGGTGATAGGCATCGAGCTTTCGGCGGATGGCGGTGCGGTAGGCCGCGGACTTGTGATGGAGGAATTGGTCGCCCTGAAACCGGCGTAGCGGCGTCATCGAGCGCAGCCAGAAATGATAGGCCCAGGTGCCGACGGAGTGGAGCGCCTGCTTGAAACTGACCTCGATCTTGAAGCGCAGGGCGTAGAGCCGGATGATCTCGGCTGGAGCGAGCGTGAGATCGGTGGACAGGAGCAGAATTTGGCCGCGGTGGGGATGAACGACGGCAACGAAGCGGACGACACGGCCGGCGGGACGCCAGAGCAGGTTGCGGCAGACCCAGCGCAAGGTGACGCCCTGCTCGTCGTAGATCGGGCTGGGCATGGTCGCCAGGGGCCCGGTGAAAAGATCGCGCAGCCGGATTTTGGTCCCGTAAAGTTTAGGTCGGCCGCGGCCCGCGCGCCGGGGGCCGACCGGCACGGTGTAAGCGCAGGCGTTTTTCTTGAGTCGGGAAATCAGGTGGCCGCCTTGATCGAGCAGTCCGGCGATGATTTTGCCGCAGGCGTAATAGGCGTCGGCAACCAAGAGCACCGGCTCGGGCAGCCGCAAGGCGGCGAGCAGGAGCAGCAGTTTGTCGAGCAGCGTCCGGCGGTCGCGGTTGGAGAACACCAAACCCTCGTGAATCCGCGCGGTCAGTGGCACGGCTTGAAAGCTCGCGCCGACCTTGACCAGCAGAGCGAGCGCTTGGCACGAATGGCCCATGATATACTCCGGCTTCGTGTTGGCGTCCGAAGCTTGGTGCAGGGATTTGACGGCCGGCATCTTGCGGCCCGCCTTGGATTTTTTCAGACCATCAGCCAGCAGGACGAGGCGACCGTTGACCCGCTGCACGCCGGGATGGGTCGCCAGGACGACGCGCCCCCAGGTTCGCGCTAGGGCATCCACGCAGAGGGCGGGGCTGTGAAAGAAATCCAAGAGGCAG
>JANXSC010000625.1 GCA_025352845.1 Opitutaceae bacterium | reverse complement strand
CTCCGACCAACGCCGCTTCGGCTGAAGTCACCGCCATCGACACCCAGGCCCGCGGCCCGCTGCTCCTCCTTCTGGGTTCGGGGTTGGTGTGGCTCGTCGTGAGCGGCATCCTCGCGCTCATCACGTCGATTCAGTTGCACTCGCCGGGGTTTCTCGCCGATTGCCCGCTGCTCACGCACGGTCGCGCGCAGGCGTTGCGCGAGACGGCGTTCGTCTACGGCTGGGCGGCGAATGTCGGCCTCGGCGTCGCCCTCTGGATCCTCGGCCGTTTGGGCGGCTCGCCGCTGCGGGCCTTGAACTGGACCGTGGTCGGCACGATTTTTTGGAATCTCGGCGTGAGCGCGGGCCTCGTGGGCATCGCGACCGGCGACATGACATCATTCTCGTTGCTGCAACTGCCGCGCTACGTGCAACCGCTGCTGGTGTTTGCCTACGGCTCGATTTCGATCGCGGGCGTGCTCGCGTGGTCGGGCCGGCGCAACGCCGGCATGTTCGCCGCGCAGTGGTATGCGATCGCGGCGCTTTTCCTTTTTCCCTGGCTGCTGATCGCGGCGCAGGCCGTGCTCCTATGGATGCCCGTGCGCGGGACAGTGCAGGCGATCGCGGCCGGCTGGTTCACGCAGGGCGCGTGGTCGTTCTGGCTCGCGCCGCTGGCGCTCGCGGGGGCCTACTATGTTGTGCCCAAGGTTTCGGGCCGGCTGTTGCCGACCTACGAGTCGGCCCCGCTGGGTTTTTGGACGCTGCTTTTTGTCGGGGCCTGGACGGGTGGGCGCCACCTCATCGGTGGTCCGGTGCCCGCATGGATATCTACGGTGGCCGTGGTCGCCAATGCCCTGCTGCTTTTCCACTACTTTGTCATCGGCCTGAATTTCCGTCCGGCGTGGGGCGCGGAAGGTTCCGCCGTGAAATTCATCCGCTTCGGTGCGGTGGCCTATATCCTCGCCGGCGTCATCGGTTTGTTCGCGTCGTTCCGCGGGATCGCGGTGCGCAGTCAGTTCACGTTTCTCCCGACGGCCTTGGAGCAGCTCGCGATCTATGGCGGACTTTCGATGATGTTTTTTGGCGCGCTCACGTTTATGGTGCCGCGGCTCGCCGGCACGCCGTGGGCGTCGGCCGGGCTCGCCGCCGGTCACCGGACTCTCGTCATGCTCGGCGTGGCGGTCTCGGTGGCTACTCTCGCATATGCGGGCTGGTCCCAAGGGGGCGCGCTGCTCGACGACAAGGTTGCATTCACCGACATCTTCCAAGGTCTGCGCGGACCGTTGCTGGTTAACACCGCAGCGCAGGCGACGTTGCTTGCGGCGAATCTGCTCTTGCTGGTGAATTTCTGCCGGACGGTTTGCGCCAGCCAGTGCGGAACGTCCGTCGTGCAGCCGCTCTTCCGCGCGCCCGGAAAAATGGAGGCGCACGCGTCATGAAAAACGGCCCCGTCCTTTTCCTCGGCCTCCTCGTCGCGATGGGAGTTTCCTTTGGCGGCCTCGTGCTCGGCTCTCACGAGCAGCTCGGGCGGTTGGCTCCCTATTACGACGACAACGAAAGCGGCTCCTTTCCGCAGCGCACCAGCGGCCTCGCGGCCCGCGGGCAGTTGGTTTACGCCGATCTCGGCTGCGCCGCGTGCCACACGCAGCAGGTGCGCCGTCCCGATTATGGCAGCGATCAGGCCCGCGGCTGGGGCACGCGCCAGAGTGTGGCGCGCGACTACATTTATCAGGCCCGCCCGCAGCTCGGTGCCTCGCGGCTCGGCCCCGATTTGACGAACCTCGCCGCGCGCAAGCCCACCGCGCCCACCGACGCTTCTCTCACGACCCTCTTGTATAACGGGTCGTCGACGCACCCGTCCTACAAATTCCTTTTCGAGAGCCGGCCGATTTCCGGTGAACTCTCGGCGCAGGCGCTGAAGGTTTCGGGTGGCCTGCAGATTGTCGCCACGGAGCGTGCGCAGACGCTGGTTGCCTACCTGCTCAGCTTGAACACGAGTTACGATTATCCCGAGGCCCGCCCGGTCGCGGCGGAGAAAAAGGCCGAGGAGCCCAAGAAATGAGCACGCCTTCCCAGCCCGATCCGCGTGTGGACCAGCCGGCGATGACCGATGAGACGCTGCTTTCCGTGCATGAGAAGATGCTCGGCCAGCAACCCGACGAAAAAGCGCGCTACCGCCTGCTGCCGCTCAACCTGCTCTTCCTGTTTAGCGGCCTGATTTTCTTCGGTGGCACCTATCTCGGCCGCTACGCCGGACATTTTAGCCCCAAGATTTTCAACGAGAACGCGCACCCGCCGAAGGCAGGCGAGGCGGCCGCCGCCGCACCCGCGGTCGATCCGCTGGTGCTCGGCAAATCAGTTTACGCGACAGTCTGCGCCACGTGCCACCAACCGACTGGTCTCGGTCTCCCGCCGGCCTTCCCGCCGCTCGCCGGCTCCGAATGGGTGGCTGGCTCCGAAGATCGCATGATTCGCATTGTGCTGCACGGCCTCCTCGGCCCAGTGAAGGTCAAGGGCGTCGAGTTCAACGGCGCGATGCCTCCCGCCGGCCCCGGCAGCGGATTCAATCTCAGCGCTGAGAAGGTCGCCGCCGTGCTCACCTACGTCCGCCACGAATACGGCAACGGCGCGTCCGCCGTGACGGCGGCCAAGGTCGCCGAAGTTCGCTCTGCGACCGGCAACCATGCACCGTGGACTGCGGCGGAGCTGGAAAAGGTGCCGTAGCGGCCCGACGCGAAACGGCCCTGCCTCGTTGTAGAACCGGCCGTTGAGTTAAGTTCCGAAGAGATATTTCTTCGTAGGCCAGCTCGCTTGCGGTAGCAGGATAAGAGACGGTGAAGCGCTTGCATGTCTTTGGGAGAATAGATCAAGAGCGTGCGAGGTGGAATACGCATAGGTGCGTAGTTCACGGTGAGTTAACGGGCGAGCCACGCCCCGAACTCGGCATCGTCGGCGAGGCTCGTGCCGAGTTGGTATTCGGAGGCGAGGAGGCTTGCGTAGCTCTCGTCGCGGAAGCGGCGGCAGTGGAGGATCACGCGCGCGCGCTGGCCGGGGGCGCGCACGAGGCGGCCGAGGGCCTGGTTCACCTTCGTCATGCCCGGGATTTGATAAACGCGGCGGAACGCCTCTTCGCGCGTGAGGCCGGCGCGCGCCGCTTCCGCGAGACGGGCGCGCTGCACGGCGTTGACCTCGGGGAGCGCGGGGCCGACGACCAGCGCGTGCGTGATGCGGCCGCCGAGGGCATCGATGCTTTCGGCAAAACTGGAGCCGAGCACGAGAAAGAGTGCGTCGGCGCTGGCGAGCGATTGCTCGACCCACGCTGATTGCGTGGCGAGATCGCGCACGCGGGGTTGCAGGGCTACACGCAGAGCGGCTGCAACGGAAGTGAGTTCGCGGGCGATAGCTTCGGCGTAGGCGTAGCTGGGGAAAAACACGGCGACGCAAGGCGTCGCCGTGTTGGGAGAAGGGAGAAGGGAGGAGGGAAAAGGGTTGATCGCAGCGGCGTGCAGCGCGGCGATCGTGACGGCGGTGGTCGTCGCATGCAGGGCGCGCTGCTGGTAGCTGGTGTCCACCCGCGCGTCGAACGCGACGTCGTAGGCGCCGTCGCGCCACGGCGTGTGCGCGCGGAAGAGTGTTGGGCTGGCGGCATCACGCGCTTCCTCGACGCGAAGCAGATCGGCGGCGTTGGTGAGCTGGCGGAAAAGTTTTTTCGTGTCGCGCTTGGTGAGGGCGCCGAGCCGCGCCGGCGGCGGAAGTTCGGAGCTGGGCGTTCGGGAAACAGCCGGAGCCGCAACCGAATTTTCGGTGAGACCGCACGCGGCGGTGAAACCATCGACGGGCGTGAGCGTGGCGCTGGCGAGGACGACGCCGCCGAACTCGCGCAGCGTCGTGCCGATCGCGGTGGCGGCGTCGAGGCATGTGAGCGCGAGTTCGCCGTCGCGTGGGCTCCACCAGAGGCGCGGGAGCGTGGTGGCGTTGAGTTCCTCGATCGCTTGGGCGGTTTGCCAGAGGAGGGCGGAGGCGTGCGGGCCGAGCGCGGCGTAGTCGAGCGCGGTGCTTTGCGTGAGACGGCCGATATTTTCGAGGAGGTGGCGCGCGTCGTCCTCCGCGTCGGGTGTGAGCGCGGCGGTGGCGCGGCGGTGCGAGAGAAAATGACACCAGTGATCCCACGCGGTGACGAAGGTCGCCGGCGCGCGCGTGCGGTGGAACTCGTCGCGCGCGGCCAGCGCATCGGCGACGGTGAGCGCGTGCGAGTAGGCGTCAGCGACGCGCGACGGCAGATTGTGCGCCTCGTCGATGATGAGCAGCGTGCGCGCGGCGGCGAATCCCGGCTGCTCGAAAAACAGCGAGCGATTCCGCGGCGCGAAGACGTAGTTGTAGTCGCCGATCCACACGTCGTTAAACGCGAGGGCGGTGCGCGTGATTTCATAGGGGCAGATTTTGGCGTCGCGGCCCGCGGCGCGCAGCGTGTCGAGATCGCGGGCGTGGTGTTCGTCGAGATAGAAGCGGGCGAGCCCGCTTTGCCGCCAGCGCGCCGGCGCATCGGCGAG
>JANXSC010000579.1 GCA_025352845.1 Opitutaceae bacterium | reverse complement strand
GTGCGGGCCAAGATGGGCCGGGCCCTCGCCAAGGTGCAGGCCGGAAAAAATGCCGAGGCTGCCGCCGAGCTGAAGCTGCTCGCGGACGATGCGACGCAGTTCAAGGCGGTGCGCGCCGAGGCGACTTATCATCTCGCGAGCCTCGCCGTGGAGGCGGGCAACGCCGCCGACGCGCAGAGATTTATCGATCAAATCACCACGATCGAGCCCGGTGGCATGTGGATGCAGCGGGCGTTTGGTCTCCGGGCGATGTTGCCCCCGGTGCCGGTGGCTCCGGCCGCCGCGCCTGTGGCGCCGACGGGCGAGAAGAAGGACGAGGCGGCGACGCCCGGCCTGAAGCTGGAATTGCCGGGGAAGAAGTGAGGCGGGTTTCCGCTTGGGCAGAGGCAGTTGAGAGTTGAAAGTTCGGATCCCGACCCAACGGGGATCTGCGTTCTCTTCCGGGGCAATCAGGCCTGAGCAAGCTCAGACCCTACAGGTCGGAATCCTCACGGCACCGCTTCGTAGATTTCCAGCAGCGCGATGCCGGTGGTGTTCGCTGGAGCGGTGTTGGCCGGGGCATTGACCTGCACGCTGTAGGCGCCGGGCTCGAGGAAGATCAAAATTGCGGCGTCGGCGTTGGTGGTGCCGAGGGCGAAGGCACCGACGCGCGCGGCAGTGTCGCGGATCGCAGTGGCATCGGGATCGCGGAACCAGTCGTCGTTGGTCTTGATCGCGGTCGTGCCGCGGAAGAGCGTGAGCTCGGGATTTGGCAGCGAGCCGGCGACGTTGAAGGGTGCCGTGCCAAGCGTGGGGCCGACGCCGCGGAGCAGCACGCGTTGCGGCCCAATGCCAGCGATCACGAAGCCGGCGATGAACGGCGCGGCGGGTGTCACCAGGCCGCGGGCGGAGACGTTGATGAGACGCCGGGTGCCGACAACTTCGGTGGTTTCCAAAACCTCGTAGACTTCCGCGAGCGTGACGCCGGTGCCGCCGCCGACGATGACGGTGTAGGGGCCTGCCGCGAGGTTGGTGAGGAGCGCGGCGTCGGCGCTGCCGGCGCGAAACGGAAACGCCCCGGCCCGCGTCGTCGCCGCGGTGAGCGCGGCGGTGTTGGCCGCGGGCACGCTCCAGTCGTCGTTTTGCCCGATGGCGATATTGCCGCGCAGAAGTTGGAGCGCGGGGTCGGCGAGGGCGTTGGGGACGTTGAACGGCGCGGGCACGAGGGCCGGTCCAGCGGCACGGAGGAGGACTTGTTTCGCGGCGGGGCCGGAGACGACAAAGCCCGCGATCAGAGGTGCGGTCGGTGCAGTGACACTGCGCACGGAGAGGTTGATCAGGCGCTCGGTGCCGGCGCGGGCTTCGGTCACGCCGAGGAGGCTTACGACTGCGCCGGTGGTTGAGCGCAGCGTGCCCGCGACTCCGCCGGATGTGAACGCGAGATCGAGGGCGGCGGCCGTGGTCGTAAGCAGGCGGCCGAAGGCGGTGAGTGTGCCGCGGGCTGAGTCGGGGGTGCGGGCACCGGTCGTGAGCACGAGAATCTGCGCGTCGGTGGCGACGATCGCAAAACCGCGCCCGGCCGCGGTGCCAACTAGGCCGAGTTGATAAAAGCCCGCGCTGTCCGCAGCCGCGCCGGTGGACGCCGCGCGCGGGCCGGAAAACGTGACTCCAAGTTCCGCGATACTGCCCGGTGGCCGTGCCGGTTTCGTCATTCAGGTTCCCGCGTAGCGTGGCGGTCTGCGGCGCGGTGGCCAGGGTAGGGGAGCCCGAGGGAAAAATTACCGCTCAAGTCGACGCGGAAATCGAGGGCTGCGAGCGCGATTTGGCGGTCTGGCACGTGTCCGAGAAAACCGCCGTGCGGTCGGCGCGCACCAGCAGCGCGAAATCACCGGCCGCGCCGGTGAAGCGCCCAAAGTAGGCGCCGCTGAAATCGCGGGTGTTGAGCGAGAGGGTGGCGGTGGCGCTGGTGGCGGAGCCGAGGGCGTTGGTGGCGACGATATCGAAGCGACCGGCGTCGGTTGCGAGCGCGCTGATGAGAATGAAGGTGTCGCGCGTGGCACCGGGACTGGCCGTGGTGTTTTTCCGCCACTGATAGGTGGGCAGCGGAAAGGCCGTGACGGCGACGGTGAACGTCACGCTGTCGCCGGCGGAAACGGTGCGGCTGGCCGGGGAGGTGTCGATGACGGGCGCGGCGCGCACAGTGAGCGTGGCCTCGGCGCTGGCGGTGCCGGCGAGATTGGTCGCGGTCACGGAATAGCGACCGGCGTCGGCGAGGATGATGGCGGCGAAGGTGAGCGCGGGGAAGGTTGCGCCGGCGACATCGACGCCGTTTTTCTGCCACTGGTAGGCGGGGGCCGGTGTGCCGATGGCAGTGGCGCGCAGCGTGACGGACGCGCCGGCCGTGACGGTCTGATCGAGCGGCGGGCTGGTGATGAACGGGGAGAGCGCGCCGACGATAAAGGCAAACGTCCGCTCGACCGGATCGGCGGCGGCGTAGAAATCAGTGCCACTCTGCGCGGCTCGGACGACGGCGTTGCCGCCGGTGCCGACGAGGCTGTTGCCGTTCAGCATGGCGGAGCCCGAGACCAAGGTGAGCGTGATGGGCAGGGTGGAGCTGGCGATTGCAGCCACTGTGAGGCCCGAACCGGCCACAGTGGTGGTCGCCGTCGGTGTAAACGCGATCGATTACGGGCGCTTCGAGACCAGCACCAATCCGGAAAAAGACGTGGCCGTGCCAAATGGATTGGTCGCGACGACATTGTAGAGCGCCAGATCGATCAGCTGCGCGGCGGCGAGGGTAAAAGTGGCGTTGGTTGCACCGGGAATTGGCGAGCTGTCTTTCTGCCATTGCAGCGTCACCGGAGTCGAACCCTCGACGGTCACGCTCAGGGTGACAGCTGCGCCGACCAGCACCGAAACGCTGGCGGGATGCGCGGTAAACGATGGCGGTTGGTTTTGCCCGAGCGCGACAACCTGAAGAGCAAAATAGCCGCAGAGCGCGAGAAGACCGAAACGAATGAGGCGGCTCAACCAAGGGCGCGCCGCGATGTCCATACCGCCTTTTGCGGGAATCAACGCGCGGCGGGTCGTGGTCGGGGCGACAGGATTCGAACCTGCGACCTCCTGGTCCCAAACCAGGCGCTCTACCAGGCTAAGCTACACCCCGAACGACGAACGCGGGAGGTTTGGCCTTCGCGGGGCAGTGTCAATGACCGTCTCCTTCCTGAACCGGTTCGTGAAGACCGCTGATTTTTTTTTGGCGGCAACCGCAAGTGAGCACCTTGTGGACAATCTCTTCTTGCATCGCCTACCAAACCGTTTTCTTCTGCCGACTTCTTCCTCCCTCCATGGACACCATTTCTCGCGAAAACAACAGCATGCTACCGGTCGGCGCCATCATCGTTGGCGTGATCGCCCTTTTGCTCGGCGGTTACGCCGCCATCACCCTTTCAAAGGTGAACACCCGGCTCGCCGACCACGACAACAAGCTGGCGCGCGTCGAGGCGGTGGAGGGAGCGGCGAATTCCGCGTCCGCCGCCGCGGACCGGACGAGCAAGGATCTGCAGGCGCTCCGCCAGCAGACGCAGAGCGGCTTCAACGAAATCAGCGAGGCTATCCGAAATCTGGTTACGACCGTGACCAAGATCGAGGAGTCGGGCAAGAAGCCGGTCGTTGCCGCGAAGGACGGAAAGAAAGGCGGCGAGGCCGCGGTGGCCGGCCCCAACGAATATATCGTGAAAGCCGGGGACGGCGGCACGAAGATCGCAAAGACTGCGGGCGTCTCCTTAGCCGACCTGCAGGCGGTAAATCCCGGCGTGGATTGGACCAAGCTCAAGGTTGGTCAGAAGCTCAAGCTGCCGGCGAAAAAGTAATATCTCCTCAGAAATTTTTTCAAAGTGCCTCTCGCGCCTCGGGCCGGGAGGCATTTTCTTTTACCATGCAAACGCCGAATTCCGGCCCCGCGCGCTGGGAAAAACTCGGACAGGACACGAAACTGAAGACGCGCGTCTTCGATGTGCTCGGGGCGCGCTACCGGCATCCGGGCCGCGGCACGGAGCGCGATTTCGTCGTCATGCAGTCGCCCGACTGGGTGAACGTTGTCGCCCTCACGCCCGACGACCACATCGTGCTCGTGAAACAGTTTCGCTACGGCATCGACGGCTTCTCCTTGGAAATTCCCGGCGGCGTGATCGATCGCGCGGGTGAAGACCCGGTGGCGGCGGGCCTGCGCGAGCTCCGCGAAGAGACGGGTTTCTCGGGCGTGGCCGCGAAATTAATCGGCACGGTGCGGCCCAATCCGGCGATTCAGTCGAACCGCTGTCATTTCGTCTTCGTCGAGGCCGCCGTGCGCGCGCACGACATCGCGTGGGATACCGACGAAGAGATCGCGGTGATGACGAAACCGGTCGAGGAGGTTTTTGCGCTCGCGCACTCGGGTGAGATTTTTCACGCGCTGGTGCTGAATGCGCTCATGCTTTTCGAGCCACACTGGCGGGCGCGCAAGTCGTAGGGCGCGTGTCTTGCACGCGCCGTCTTGAGTGGTCGCGCCACGGCGTCTGCAAGACAGACGACCTTCGCTGTCATGTGAGCCGCGTTTGACTTCGCCGACTCCTCCTATTCCCTGCGTCTCCGTCAATGCCCGCGCCTCTCTTCGCCAACCCACCCGAATCCCTCGGCACTGCGCTGCGTGATTGCGTGCCGGCAACCTTGGAGCGGGAGGTGCGCAAGATCTACGCGCGGAGTCCGCTTTACGGAACACGCTTCCCGTTGCACGCGGAGCCTCTGCAGTGGTCGTGTTTCGCCGAGATTCCGGCGCTGACGAAAAAGGAGATCGTCGAGCGCGGACACCAGTCTTTCTTCGCCGACTACGCCGCGATCGAGCGCGGGCTGGCGGAGAAGAAATTCGAATACGAGAGCACCGGTGGCACCACGCAGGCGCCGATGACCGTGATTATGGAGGAGGGTTGGTGGAACGCACAGACCGCGCGTGCCTATCGCGCGTCGCCGATCCTGCGCGAGTTTGCCGACCGGGGTTATCGCAAGTGCGTCCTCGCGCCCGTCGGGTGTTCGAGCAACCTCTGCCCCTACGAGGATCACCCATTTCCCCACCGCTATTTCGACGGCGTGGTTTACCTCAATCTCTCGAGTGATCCCTTTGCGTTTCCCGAGGGCGAGTGGGACCGCATCGTGCGTGAATTGCAGGCGACCAAGCCCGAGGTGATCGAGGGTGAACCGGTTTATCTGTCTCTTCTCGCCCGGGCGGCGAAG
>JANXSC010000569.1 GCA_025352845.1 Opitutaceae bacterium | reverse complement strand
GCCACCGGCTCCGTCACCGAACTCCGCTGCACCGCCGATCTCACGACCCGCGCCGGCGGCCCCAACGTTGACCGCAAAGTCAAAGGCACGATCCACTGGGTCAGCGCCACGCAGTGTGTCGAAACCGAGGTGCGGCTCTACGATCGCCTTTTCAACGTAGCCGAGCCCGGTGCCGAGGAAGATTTTTTCAAGGTGGTGAACCCCCACTCGCTCGAAATCGTCACCGCAAAACTTGAGGCATCGCTCGCAACCGCCGCGCTCACCGAGAAATTCCAATTCGAGCGCCTCGGTTATTTCACGCTCGACCCCAAGGATAGTTCCTCAGGTCGTCCTGTGTTCAACCGGACGATTTCCCTCAAAGATACTTGGGGGAAGAAATAGAACTCAACTCAAGCTGATCGGCAGTGGCCGAAGGCAGATTCTCACGATTTAGATCGCCGAAACGACTGGCACCCTCCTCGCAGTGACAGTGAGAACCATTACGGAGTCACCGTGAGGGTGACGGGGTTGGTGGTGGCGGTGCCGGCACTGTTGGTCGCGACGGCGAGGTAGGTGCCGTTGTCGTTGCTCGACAGCCCATACATCGCGAGCGTCGGCCCGGTCCACCCGCCGAAGGTCTGCCCGTTGCGATACCACACGACGGTCGGCGCGGGGCTGCCGCTCGCCGCCATCGTAAACGTCACCGTGCTGAACGGCGTCACCGTCTGGCTCACCGGCTGCGACGTGATCGCGGGGGCGACATTGCCGCCGGCGTTCACCGTGAGGAGCGCGGGGTTGCTCGTCGCGGTGCTGACGAGGTTCGTCGCAACCAGCGTGTAGCTGCCGCCGTCGGCGGCGGTCACGTTGGTGAGTGGCAGCGTGGCGTTCGTCGCGCCCGCGAGGGGCAGGTTGTTTTTCTGCCACTGATACGTCGGCGCGGGCGTGCCGCTCGCCGCGGCGGTGAGCGTGACGCTGGCCCCGGCGGTCACCGTCTGGCCGAGCGGTTGCTGCGTGATTTGCGGCGCGGTGTTCGCTGGCGCGTTCACGGTCAGCTGCACGCTCGCCGTGCCGGTCAGCCCGGAGTTATCGGTCACGGTCAGCACCGCGGTGAATGTCCCCGCGGACAAATAGGTGTGGCTCGGGTTCGCGGCGATGGAGTTGGCCCCGTCGCCGAAATTCCACGCGTAGCTGGCAATCGTGCCGTCGGAATCGGTGGAGCCCGCGCTGGAGAAATTCACCGCCAACGGCGCGGGGCCGGTGGTCGGCGTCGCGCCGGCCACCGCAGTGTGCGGACTCGCGGTCGAAACCAGCGTTCCGGTGATGATGTAATTACCGATGCTGCCATACTTGGAGTAACCGGTATCAACCGTGCCAGCAGCCACCCCGCTGACCCGAAGGTAATAAATTCCCGCGCTCAATGTCGCAGAAATCGCGGCGTCGAGGGTTGCTGGATTGGACGTCTGCAAAACGGTGCCGGCCGTGTCGAGCAGTTCGGCTTTGATGTCGAGGTTCGGCCCCGGCGACGGACTCACCAACGTCAACAAAATCGCGCCGGACCCGGTGTTGAACTTGAACACATCAACATCATTCTGCGTTTCGATCGTGCCACCGGTCGCGACGTTCGTGCCGGTGATCACGGTCGCCGTCGCGAGCGTGTTGCCGTGATCGTCGCCGGCCAAGGGCGCGTAGGTGGCGATCACCGCGAGGTCGTCCTGGGGGTTGTTCGCGTTGGTGTATTCGCCTTTGCTGAACTGCGTGATGTTTTTGTAGTAGCCGACGCCCATGATGGGAGCCCAGTCGCCGTGGCCATAATAATATTCGCTGGGCGAGGCTCCGCCGATCCCGTCGTGGTAGAGGCCGAGCGTGTGCCCCGCCTCGTGGGCGACTGCTTCCGCGATGTATTTTTCGTAGCTCCCGAGCTGTTGCGTAAAAACAAAACACGGCGTGTCCGTGCTCCAGTCGAAAGAACCGATGTAGGCCACGCCACCGGCACCGGTATTATACCAATTGGTCGGACTGATGACGACGCGCTTCCCATAGGCGTTGTCGCCCGCGCTCGTCTTGCGCAAAGCCTCGATGCCCGGATCCTCTGTGGTCACATCAATCGCGAATGGCGCATAGTCTTCCGCGACACGTTTCCAAATCGATTGAATCACGGCCCGCTCCGTCGCGTTAAACGTCGTCGGATCGCCATCAAGGTCGAACGGCTGCGAGATGATCGGGGCCCCGGCCGTGAAGGCGGAGTTCCACGCCGTTCCCGTCGTCGTGTGGCCGTCAAAATCGAGGTAGATGACGCGCGAAGCGCCGGGCAGGCTGTGGAGTTGAAAGGCGTCGACGGTTCCGCCGAACGCCAGCTGAGTGACCGATGAATTGGCCCCCAGCGCATTTGCGGGGGCTTTTGCAACCAAGCCATTGCACGCGAAAATAAGCGCCCCATGCCGGTCCACCCCGAGGGAAGGCTGGGCGCGAAGCAGCGTGGTCAAATTCTGGCCGGTGAGGCCATAGGCACCGGCGACCGCGGAGATTTGCGCGCCGAGGGCAGTAATCGCAGCCGGACCGTGGGCCGAGTTTGCCAGTTGGACTCCGGTTGAGGGTTGGGCATAAACCTGCATGCCGGACGTGAGGCAAATCAATGCAACGGTGATCTTCGCCACCCGCCGGGCGGCATTCGCAACATATCGAGTCATAGGGTTCGCAGCTGTTGGGACGTCTTTTTCTGGGTTGAAAGGCCTAGTCTTCAAGAGGGAAATGCAAACAAACGACATCAATCTTGCTAGTAACTACCAGTGATACGATTCCTGCTGCGAAAATCCCGGGCAGGATCAGGCCTCCAGATTAAAACAAATTCAGTTTTCTCGAAAATCCTCCTCCGTAATCTGGAGACTTTGCGGTGTGTATTGCTGCAGCTCGATCAGGTTTCCATCGGGGTCTCGGATCCAAGCCTGCAGCGAGCGATCATTCCCGGTTTTGCGCCCGGTCACGTGGACGCCAGGTGAACTCAATTGCGCCACGCCCGCATCGAGATCCTCCACCTGCAGGCAAAAATGGTTGTGACGCATAGCCAACTGTCCCGCAGTTCTTCCAATGGTTCCAAAGGTTTCGCCGAATTGCTGCGCCGGTGCGCGTCCGCATGATCGAAAACCTCGAGGAAGGTATTTTCGCCCAGCGCGAAATAACAACCGACGGTCCGGCCCTGCGGATCGAGGTAGCGAAATTTGCGGGTTGCTCCGAGCTTGTCGCAATAAAATTTCGTCATCTCATCGAGCCGACTCGTCTTCAGGCAAAGGTGGGCGAGTTGTTTGATCACGCGCCCACGACAGCCACGGGCACGCGCTGCGCAACCCCAACCGGAGCCGCACAGTCATTCTACGACGGAACCACAGCCGAATTTATCACGATGCCGCGAGCAACCTTCGCAGCGTCTCGTCCACGAGCTTCGGGTTCACCTTGCCCTTGGCAGCTTTCATCACCGAACCTTTGAACGCGTTGATCGCGCTGTCTTTCCCGGCCTTGAATTCGGCGAGCGCTCTGGCGTTGGCGGCGATCGAATCGCGACACCATTGTTCAAGCTCGCCGGCGTCGGTCGGAGCGGATTTAAGGCCGAGTTGCTCGGCGATCGCGGCGGGATCACCGCCGGTCGCAAACATTGCGACGAAAATTTCCTTCGCCGCGTGGCCGAGGACGGCACCCGACTCGACCATCCGCACGAGCGCGGCAAGGTTCGCCGGCCGAACCTTGGACTCTGCGAGTCCCAATCCGGCCGTGCCGAGCTCACGCAACAGATCATTGGCGATCCAGTTGCCCACCGGCTGCGGCTTGCCACTGAGTTTCGCCGCTTCCTCAAAAAAATCGGCAAGCTCTCGATCCCAAACAAGAACGGAAGTGAGAGAGTAAGGCAGCTGGTATTGCTCGAAAAACCGGCGCTGCTTCACGAAGGGCAACTCCGGGCACTCCGCCTGAATTCGTGATTTCCATGCGGCATCCACCTTCACCGGCATCAAATCCGGATCGGGAAAATAGCGGTAGTCGTGCGCCTCTTCCTTGCTGCGCAGCGATTGCGACGTGCCGGCCATGCCATCGTAGTCACGCGTCTCCTGCACGATCGTCCCACCGCGCTCGACGAGTGCGATCTGGCGCTCGATTTCGTGGGCGATACCGTCGCGCACAAAGGAAATCGAGTTGAGGTTCTTCAACTCCACCTTGGTGCCGAGCCTGGTCTCGCCGACCGGACGGATGGAAATGTTGGCGTCGCAGCGGAGCTGACCTTTTTCCATATCGCAGTCAGAAATCCCGCCATAGATCATCGTCGCGCGGATCGAGGTAAGATAGGCGTAGGCTTCCTCGGCCGTGTGCATCGCCGGATCGGAAACGATCTCCATCAGCGGTGTGCCCGCGCGGTTGTAGTCGACGAGCGAGTCGGTCGCACCGTGGTTCAGCTTGCCGACATCCTCCTCGAGGTGAATGCGGGTGAGCGGAATTTTTTTGTGCTCGCCCATGATGTTGCGCGCCGAGCCGGGCAGCTCGATCTCGACGGTGCCGCCGAGGCACATGGGCTGGTCGTATTGCGAGATTTGGTAATTCTTCGGCGAGTCGGGATAGAAATACTGCTTTCGGTCCCATTTGCAGACCGGCGCGATTTCGCAGCCCAGAAGCAGGCCGGCCTTGATGATCGCGTCGAGCGCGGCCTTGTTCATCACCGGCAGCGCGCCGGGGAGAGCGAGCACGACGGGATCGGTGAGCGTGTTGGGTTCGTGCCCGTAGCCGGTGGCGACGCGCGTGAAAATCTTCGAGCGGGTTTTCACCTGCACGTGGACTTCGAGTCCGATGACGGCTTCGTAGTTCATTTCAGAAGGAATGGCCCACGGAACACACGGAATACACGGAAAAAGATTTCTTCATTCAGTGTATTCCGTGTGTTCCGTGGGCAAAAAATCAGAGGTTCGGGGTCTTTGCGCTCCACTCATGCGCCCGTTCGTAGGCGTGTGCGATCGCGAGGAGATTCGCCTCTTGAAAAGGCTGCCCGATCAATTGCACGCCGATGGGAAGGTTACTCTTCGTGAAACCACACGGCACGCTGATCGCGGGGAGACCGGCGAGGTTCACGCCGATCGTATAGATGTCGCAGAGATACATCGCGAGCGGGTCGCTCTTCTCGCCGATCTTGAACGCGGGGATCGGCGAGGTGGGCGTGATGAGCGCATCGACCTCGCGGTAGGCGTTGAGGAAATCCCGGCGGATGAGGGTGCGGACTTTCTGCGCGCGGAGATAGTAGGCGTCGTAGTAGCCGGAGCTGAGCACGTATGTGCCGAGGATGAGGCGGCGCTTTACCTCGGCACCGAAGCCCTCGGCGCGGGATTGAAAATAGAGATCGACGACATCCTTCGCGTTCTTCGAACGGTGGCCGTAGCGGATGCCATCGTAGCGCGCGAGATTCGATGAGGCCTCGGCTGTCGCGATGATGTAGTAGGTGTCGAGGCAGTATTGCGTGTGCGGCAGCGAGACTTCGCGAATCTCACAGCCCTGCGATTTATAGAACGCGATCGCCTTCTCTACGGCAGCGCCGATTTCAGGATCGAGGCCCTCGGCGAAATATTCCTTCGGGATACCAAGTTTCCAGGGCCCACGGCGCGTCGCGAGTTCGGCCCGATAATTCGGAATGTCCGTCTTGAACGAAGTGGAGTCGCGTTCGTCGTGACCGGCAATCGCCCCGAGCACGATTGCGGCGTCCTCCACCGTGCGCGCGAACGGCCCGATCTGATCGAGCGACGACGCGTAGGCGATCAGACCGTAGCGCGACACGAGGCCGTAGGTCGGCTTCAGGCCGACGACGCCACACAGCGCGGCCGGCTGGCGAATCGAGCCGCCGGTGTCGGAACCAAGCGCCGCAATCGCCTCACCCGCGGCCAGCGCCGCGGCGCTGCCGCCGGAGGAGCCGCCGGGCACGCGCGTGACATCCCACGGGTTGCCGGTGGGACCGAACGCGGAATTTTCCGTCGAGGAGCCCATCGCGAACTCGTCGCAGTTCGCCCGGCCCCAGAGGACGGCGCCCGCGTTTTTCAGTTTGGTCGTGACCGTCGCATCGTAGGGCGAAACAAAATCCTCCAGCATCTTGCTGGAGGCCGTGAGCGGCTGACCCGTGACCGCGATCACATCCTTCAACGCGATCGGAATGCCATCGAGCGGGCCGAGCGACTGGCCGTCGTCACGGCGCGCATCGGAAGCGGCGGCTTGCGTGAGCGCATTGGCCTCGTCGCACGAGTTAAAAGCGTGGACGCGCGGCTCGACCGCCCGCGTGCGCGCGATCACCGCGCTCATGAGATCGGTGGCGGAAAGCTCCTTCGCAGCGAGCTGCGCCGAGAGATCCGTAATGGTGCAAAAGTGAAGGTCGGAAGACATGGGAGCAACGAGGGCGGGTCGGAGACCAGCCCTACTCTACGACCTTCGGCACGACCACCATATGGTCGCGCTGGGAAAGAGCGTTGCGTAGCGCGTCGGCGACCGTAAGGCCCGGCCGCACCACATCGTCGGCCCAGACGTTGGTGACGTCGAAGGCGTGCGAGCTCGGCTCGATGCCAGAGACATCGACAGCCTTGAGTCGCTCAAAATGGCCCAGAACTTGGACAAGCTGCTTCGCATACTCCACAGCCTCGATCGGGCTGAGTTGAATACGAGCCAGAGCAGCAACCCTTCCTATATCCAAATCGCCTGCTTTTACTATGAGTGACGTTGCCATGCTATTTGCGAATCTGCCAACCAGACGCCATAACGACTTCGTCCTGCACTTTTTGAAAGACGCCATTCACCTCATCGTCGGTGAGCGTTCGCTCGGCGGCACGGAAGACCAAGTTGAACGCCAGGCTCTTCTTCCCGTCGGGCAAACCCGTTCCACGATAGAGGTCGAACACCGTCACGCTCTCGACGGCGAAAGCGTTGCCCACGGCGGCGCGCGCCAGTTTCAAGAGGGATTTTTGCACGTCGGCCGCAGGCGTGGCGGCATCGACCACGAGCGCGAGATCGCGCAGCGCGGCGGGGAAAAGACCGAATTCGGAAAAGCGGTGGCGCGCACTTTCGGCGCTGAGTTTCTCCGGCAGAATCGCAAAACATCCGCCGTAAATTTTGCCCTCGATGCCGAGCGATTTCACGAAGCCGAGGTTCAACAGGCCAAAGCGCGCCGCCCAGTTGTAGGCGTGATCATTCACGGCCGCGGAGTGCCCGGCCTGCCAACCCGGTGCCGTTGCCGGCCCGACCGGCTGACGCGCAAAGTCGATCCCGGCCACGCTCGCGAGCGCCGTGATGTGATGCTTCGCGAAGGAGAAGTCGACCGGCTCGCGCTTCAGCCACGAGCGTTCGGCCACGGACTCGGCGACCACGAACGCCACCCCTGCGCATTCGAAGACCTGGCCCTCGCGTTCGATGAACATGCGGCCCGTTTCAAAGAGCCGCGAGACGGCGACGCCGCGCGATTGGTTGAGCCGCAGCGATTCGAGCAAACCCGTGATCAGGGTCGGCCGCAGATGCGATTGGTCCTCGGTGAAAGGATTGGCCAGCGCGAGAGGAGTTGCGGACGTCGGCTCGATCCATGCGGCCACTTCCTTCGCGGGGCGCAGCGTGTAGTTCACGCACTCGTGAAAATCGTGGCCGACGAGGTGGTCAGTCACGCGGCGGTTGAAGATCGAAATCGGATCGTCATCGGCCAGCAGGCCCGGCGACGAAACGACGGCGGCGGGAATCTTCTCCGTGCCGTGAAGCCGCAGCACTTCCTCGACGAGGTCGATCGGACGATCAAGGTCGTCGCGCCAACTGGGAATAGAAACCGTCCACGCGGGGCCACGCGCGGGATGGGTCGTCGGCTCTTCACGGGTGACGGTGAGTTCGAGCGACTCAAACGCGGCGCGCATCTCGGCCGCGGGAATATCGAAACCGAGTTTCTCGGTGATGTAGTCATGTGTGACGACGATTTCGCGCTGCCACGGCACATCGCCGCCGACCTTGAAGGAGGGACCGACGACTTTGCCGCCTGCGGTTTCCAAAATGAGATCGACGGCGCGCCACGCCGCCTCGATGGCACCGTGCGGATCGACGCCGCGCTCGTAGCGATATGAAGAATCAGACGAGAGCGCGAGTTGGCGCGAGGTCGCGCGAACGGATTGCTTCCGGAAAATCGCGCACTCCAGCACGAGATCGGTGGTGTCGTCGGACACACCGGAGTTCACGCCGCCCATGATGCCGGCGACGACGACGGGCTTCTGTGCGTCGGCAATCACCAGCATGCGCGAGGTGAGTGCGCGTTCCTTGCCGTCGAGCGTGGTAATTTTTTCCCCCTCGGCAGCGCGCCGAACGACGATTGCGTTGCCGCCGAGTTTTTTTGCGTCGAACGCATGCATCGGCTGACCGGTCTCGAGCATCACGTAATTGCCGACGTCGACGACGTTGTTGATCGGACGCAGGCCGACGGCGGTGAGGCGGCGCTGGAGCCAAGCGGGGCTCGGTCCCACCTGGATCCCGGAAATAATCGTGGCGCTGTAGAGCGGGCAATCCTCGGGCGCTTCAACGCGAACGGAAGCGAGAAGGTCGGGACGTGCGGCAGGGCCGGCGACATCACCGCGGAATTTCTCCTGTGGATAAATGAGCGGAAGCTTGAACCACGCGGCGAGCTCGCGCGCGATGCCAAGGTGGGACTGGCAGTCGGGACGATTGGGCGTGATCTCGATGTCGAAGACCGTGTCCCCGGGCGGCAACACGTCGTTCATCGCCGCACCGAGCGCAGGCTTGTCAGCGAGAATGAGGAGGCCGCTGTGGTCGGAGCCCATGCCGATCTCGTCGGGCGAGCACATCATGCCCTGCGATTCCTGGCCGCGGATTTTCGAGAGCTTGATTTGGAAATTGCCCGGCAGCACGGCGCCGGGGAGCGCGACGAGCACGCGGTTGCCGGCGCCGCAATTGTGCGCGCCGCAGACAATGGTTTTCACGCCGCCGGCCGGGCCGACATCGACGGTGCAGACGGAGAGTTTGTCGGCGTTGGGATGCTTGGCGCGCGTGAGGATTTCGCCGACGACGACGTTATCCAGTTTCGGCGCGCCGGTGTTGGCGACGCCCTCGACCTCGAAACCGAGGAAGGTGATCGCACGGGAGATTTCGTCGTTCGAGGCATCGAGAGCGACGTAGTCGCGGAGCCAGTTGAGGGAAATTTTCACGGAAGAAATTTTTTAACCACGAATGGACACGAAGAGACACGAATGAAGGAGCCGGAATTCATTCGTGTGAATTTGTGTCCATTCGTGGTTCATCTGCTTCAGGCGAACTGCTTCAGAAAGCGCAGATCGTTTTGGTAGAAATAGCGGATGTCATCGATGCCGTAGAGGAGCATCGCGAGGCGCTCGAGGCCCATGCCGAAAGCGTAGCCGCTCCAGACTTCGGAGTCGTAGCCGACGTCTTGAAACACCGTGGGATCGACCATGCCGCAGCCGCCGATTTCGATCCACGGTTTCTTCACTTTCGGGAGATGCGTCGCGGTGAGATCGACCTCGAAACTCGGCTCGGTGTAGCCGAAGTAGTGCGGGCGAAAGCGGGTCTTGGTGTCTTTGCCGAGAAGCGAGGCGAAGATGTAGTCGAGCAGCGCCTTCAGGTCGCGGACGGTGACGCCCTTGTCGACGTAGAGGCACTCGAGCTGGTGGAAATTAGCCGAGTGCGTCGCGTCGGTGGTGTCGCGACGATAAACGCGACCGGGAGAAACGATGCGGATCGGTGGCGCGCCCTTGAGCATCGTGCGGATTTGCACCGACGAGGTGTGCGTGCGCAGGAGATATTTTTCCTCGGGATTTTTTTTGGAGACGTTGCCAAAGCGCGCAGCGGCGGGAAAATAAAACGTGTCCTTCTCGTCGCGCGCCGGGTGATCGCTCGGGGTGTTCAGGGCGTCGAAACAGTAATACTCGGTCTCGACCTCCGGGCCGTCGGCGACGGTGAAGCCGACCTTGCGCAAAATGCGGCACATCTCCTCGCGCACGAGCGTGAGCGGGTGGCGCGTGCCGGGGCCGACGTCGGGGGAAGGCAGCGTCGGATCGACGGCCGGCCCGAGTTGGGCGGCGAGTTCGGAGTCGGCGATGCGGGCGAGCGCGGCGTCGAGGAGCGCGGTGAGCTGCGTTTTCGCTTCGTTGATGAGTTTGCCGGCCGCGGGCTTCTGCTCCTTCGGGATGCCGCCCATCTGCTTCATCAGCGCGGTGAGTTCGCCGTTGGGGCCGACGTAGCGCGCTTTGGCAGCTTCGAACGCAGGGCGGGCGTTCACGCCGGGCAGTTCGGCGGCGGCTTTCGCGAGGAGGGCGGAGAGTTGGTCTTGCATCGAGCGAAGAGGAAAAGGCTAACCACGAATGGACACGAATGGACACGAAGAATTCTCGGGAACAGTCGATTTCATTCGTGTGAATTCGTGTCCATTCGTGGTTCCAAAAATAAAAGAGGACGGGCCTCGACTGAGGCCCGTCCTCTGAAAAACGACCAGAGAGCGAGCCGGTCCGGCCCGCGTGATGGTCAGGCCTTGTTCGTCGCGGCGGTCTTCAACGCCTCGGCCTTCTCGGCCAACGCGTGACGCGCCTGTTTGATCAGGCCGTTAAAGGCGACTTCGTCGTGAATCGCGAGGTCGCTCAGGACCTTGCGGTCGAGTTCGATCTTCGCGGCGGCGAGGCCCTCGATGAAGCGGCTGTAGGTGATGCCGGCGTTGCGGCAGGCGGCGTTGAGGCGCACGATCCAGAGGGAGCGGCGGTCGCCCTTCTTTTTCCGGCGGGCGGCGTAGGCGTATTGCCACGCGTGTTGGACGGCTTCCTTCGCATAGCGAAAGAGCTTCGATTTGTTGCCGAAATAGCCCTTGGCGTATTTCAGCACCTTCTTGCGGCGCTTGCGCGACGCGGGTGAGTTTGTTGCACGAGCCATGTTAGTTTATTCCTTTGGTAGGTTAGTCGTCGGCAGGTCGGCTTAGTTCACCCGCCAGACGAAGTTTGGGTTGATGCGCGGTCGGTCGCCAACGGATTAGAGACCGAACGGCAGGCCGCGCTTGAGCGGTTTGGCATGGCCTTCAGCCACCAGTTTGTCGCGAGAGGCACGGCGCTTTTGCTTCGTGCTTTTCGCTCCCAACAGATGACGAAAACCAGGCGTCCGACGGATGAGCTTGCCCGTGCCGGAGAGTTTGAACCGCTTGGCAATGGACTTCTTTGTCTTTTGCATGGAGAGCGGTCGAAAACAGAGACGCACCCTCCCCTTGGCAAGGCTTTTGTCCGAATTTTCCCGTGGTGCGGGCGAAACCCGGGGCTTCGGTGCATTCGCCGATATCGACCTAGCGCGGTCAGCCTGACCGCGTTTTCCGGACCAGCACGGGCAGGCGGCCCGTGCTACGGCGTGGCATACGATGCCAGCAAGAAACTAGGACGCGTGCTGACCCTCAATCCCGATAATTCAACGCGGGCGGCCGATCGCCGAGGAGCGCGGAATACTTGAAATCCGCGCCGCGTTTTTGAAGCAACTCGGCCTTCGCCTTCACGATCACGTCGGGTTTTGTGAACACATCGAGCAGGGTGGCGGCGAGGGTCTTGGCGGCGACGTTCATGCCCTTGAGCCCCATCGTGGTGCCGCCGCAGGCGACGGCCTGCCAGCTGTGCGACGGCGTGCCCGGCGCCCACGTGGCGGCGCGCAGGCCGACGGTCGGCACCACCCAGCTCACGTCGCCCACATCGGTCGAGCCGCCGCCGCCTTCACGTCGTTCGCCGGGGACAAAAGGCACGATGAGCGCCGCAACCTCGGGCGCGGGCGCCTTGCCGAACACCGTGCGGCCAATCTTCAGCGCGAAGTCGCGCTCCTCGGGCGTGTAGGTGACCCCGCCCACCGCGGTCAGGTTCTCGTGCATGAGCCGGCCGAGGGTGTCGTTGATCAGCAGCTCGTGAACGCCGCCGGTGATTTCCACCTTCATCGTCGTGCCGGTGCCGAGCGCGGCGCCGTTCGCCGCATTCACCACCCGTTCCCAGACCTCGTTGACGATGTCGCGGCTCGGGCTGCGCACATAGAGATAGACCTCGGCAAACGCCGGCACGACATTCGGGGCCTCGCCACCGCGCGTGATGACGTAGTGCATGCGCGTGGTGTCCGGCACGTGCTCGCGCAGCATATTGACCATGTGGCTCATCGCCTCGACGGCGTGCAGCGCACTGCGACCGCGCTCGGGCGAGCCGGCGGCATGCGACGCCACGCCGTAGAAACGAAACTTCCCCGACTTGTTCGCAAGCGACGACGCCATCGTGATCTGGTTGCGATCGCCGGCGTGCCAGTGGAGCACGACGTCGACGTCCTTAAACAATCCCGCGCGCACCATGTAAACTTTGCCCGAACCGCCCTCCTCCGCCGGGGTGCCGTAAACGCGCAGCGTGCCCTTCTGCCGCGTGGCCTGCATCCATTCCTTCACGGCGATCGCCGACTGAATCGAGGCGGTGCCAAACAAGTGGTGGCCGCACGCGTGGCCGGCGGTCGCGCCCGCGCGCTCCTTTTTTTCCGGCACGGCTTCCTGCGATACGCCCGGTAGCGCATCGAACTCCGCCAGCACGCCGATCACCGGCGCACCGCTGCCATAGGTCGCGACGAAAGCTGTGGGCATTCCCGCGACGCCCGCCTCGACGGCGAAGCCCTCCTGCTTCAACTTCGCCTGCAACAGCGCCGAGCTTTGCGTCTCGTGGAATCCCACCTCGGCAAAATTCCAGATCTTCATCGCGATGTCCTCATAGGCGGCCTTCGTGGCGTCGACGCGGGCGAGCACGTCGGGTTTCGTGGTCTGCGCGCAGAGCGGCAGCGCGGAGAGAAGGAAGAGCAGACGTTTCATTTGAAAATAAAAAGGCGCGCGAACTTCAGAACTGCCGCGTGAGTTCGAGCGACCACGTGCGCCCGGCGAGCAGCGAACCGTGGACGGACGACGAGAAGCCAAACGCGCCCGACGTGAGCGGCGGCTCACGGTCAGTGAGGTTCACCACACTGACGCGCACGCCAGAGCCGCGCAGCCACTTCGCCGAGTCGGGGCCGAAACGGCGGCCGAGAAACGCGTTGAACGTCACAACATCATGCACGACGTAGCGGTAGAGATAGGTGCCGCTGTCGAACTGCTTCGAAATGTAGGTGGGCTCGCCAAACGTGGCGTAGTTCGCCGCCGTGGTCGTCGCGGTATCGGCATAGCGCCCGATGTAGTAGCCGCTCACGCCGGCGCTCCACTCGCCCTTGCGCCAGTTGACCGAGGCGTTGCCGCGCCAGCGCGTGGTGCCGTCGACATTCATGCGCTCGATGAACGACGGCGCGGCGCCGGGGTTGTCGCGGAGCTGGTAGCTGCGGATCGCGTAGGACCAGTCGGTAGAGAGTGAAAATTTGCCGACGGGGAGCACGGGTAACTGATAGCTCGCGCTCAGGTCGACCCCGCTCGCGTAGCCCTTGGCGAGATTTTGAAACACGATGTTGCGCGACTCGATGAGGCCGACGGTGGCGGCCTGTTGCGCGGTGGGCTTGCCGGTGTTGTAGGTGGCGAAGGCCGCGATGTCGGCGGCGGTCGGCGCGACGCGCGTAATGCCAGGCTCGCCCTTGTAGACAGCCGTGCCGGAGCCAACATCGATCTGGCTGATCGTTTTTCCGGCGGCGAGCTGGGCCTGCGTGTAGGCGTTGAGCTTGGCGGTGTCGCTGTTGAAGAGCTGCGTGTCGGAGTAGCTGCCGATGATGTTGGACTGATCGATTTGCCAGTAGTCGGCGGTGATCGCGAGGCCCTTGACCTTCGGGACTTTGACCACGAGGCCGGCGCTCTTGCCGATCGAAGTGGTGGGCTTGATCGCGAGGTTGCCGCTGGAGAACCGCTTCATGATGTAGGTGGCGTTGCCGACGGTTTGGTTGCGGTAGATGTCGGTCGCGCCGGGCGCGCTATCGACGATGAAGCGCGTGGGCGCGTAGAGCGTGGGCAGGTTCGGCGCGGTGAAACCCTCGTTGAACGAAGCGCGCACCATCACGCCGCTCGACGGCTTCCAGTTGAGGCCGGCCTTGGGGCGCAGCGTGGTGCCGAAGTCGCTGTAGTTTTCGTAGCGCGCGGAGCCCGAAAGCTCGAGCGAATGGAGTAACGGGATCTGGTGCTGCGGCGCGAAGACCGGGACGACGGTCTCGGCGTAGGCGCTGTAAACGACGCGGTTACCGGTGGAATTGGGCGCGTAGGAGGCGACGAGGTAGTCGTTGTCGTTGGTCGCGAGGCCGACGCCGGGCGGGTTGCTGCCGACGTAGGCGGGGCGGGTGTCGAGGTATTGCTCGTGCCGGTATTCGCCGCCGGTCGCGAGCGCGACCGTCCGACCGAGCACGCGGAACAGCGGACCCGACGCGCGCGCGTCGACACTCGTCGTCGCGCTGAAACCATCGTGCCGCCAAATCTGCGAAAACGTGTCGAGCACCGAGCGCGGATTCACGTAGGACTGATCCGGGACGACGGCACCGCCGACGACCTTGAACGTATAGCCGAACGGATTAAACGCGGTGGTGTTTGTGCGCATCAGCGCCTGTTGGAAAAGCGATTCGCGGCCAGCGTTGTTCGAGATGTCGGCAGTGTAGGCGCGCGTGTAGAGCGCGGCGGCTTCCCACGACCAGTCGCGCGCGAGTTTGCCGCGCAAGCCGGCGACGCCGCGGTAGACGCCGGAGTGAACCTCGATGTTTTCGGCACCGAGATCGGCGAGGAGCACCGAGACGAGCGTGAGACCTTGCGGCGTGCCGGTGAGGCGCGGCGTGCCATCGGCGTTGGGCGCGCCCGTATTGCTGTAGAACCGCGAGCCATACGGGTTGAACGGATTGTCGACGCTGATCGGCGCGAACTGATCGGAACCGGGAGCGTTGTGCTGGATGGGCTGGCGCAGGAGAAAGGCGTTGGAGTGGTAGAACGAAAAATCCGCGAACGCGGTGATGCGATCGTTGAGATCGACCTCGACGCCGTTGAACCAATTTTGGCGGTCGGACTTACTCTGGCCGACGGTCTGATATTGGTTGAGGTTGGTGAAGGACTCGGGGCTGGCGGCGCGCGTCGCGACGTTGAGGGTGGGCGCGACCGTGGTGAACGCGAGTGCGCCGTTTACGGGGCGGAAAAAATTTGCCGTCGTCGCGGAGCCGATGCGGAAGGCCGGGTAGATGCTCACCGCCGAGCGAGCGTCGAAGGAGCCACCGAGGGTGTTGAACGGCGCGGGGGCCGCAGCCGTGTGGTTGGCGCTGCGCGTGAACGAGCGCGCGCTGAACGGAATCGCCCTGCGCTGAAAGTGATCGAACGTCGAGAGCCAGCGGACCTTGCCTCCCGCGAGATCGCGGCCGGTGGTGAGCGTGGCCTGAACGCTGCCGCCGTTGCCGTGCTCGGGCTGCGCGAACCGCGTGCGCAGATCCGTGCCGCGAAAATCGCGGCGCGTGAGATAATTAATCACGCCGGCCACGGCGTCCGAGCCGTAGATGGACGAGGCGCCATCGCGGAGCACGTCGATGCGCTCGATGCCCTGCGTCGGGAGCTGGTTCACGTTGGCGTAAAACGCCGGCACGCCGCCGTCGTTGGAAGTGACCGGGTGCGGGGCAACGCGGCGGCCGTTGAGGAGCACGAGCGTGTTGCCCGCGCCGATGCCGCGGAGATTTACGTTCGCATTGTCGCCGCGGGAATTCGCGCCGCCGTTCGCCGACTCGTTGAGCGGGACGTTGGTGATCTGCGGCAGTGCCGTGAGCAGCTCGACCGGCGTGAGCGCGTTGCGGGCCTCGATCAAATCCATGCTGAACACGGTCACCGGCAGCACCTGTTCGTAGTCGAGGCGTTTGATATTGGAGCCGGTGACGGTGAAGGCCTCCAGCTTGACCGAGTCCTCTTTCTTGGTGGAAGCGATCACGGAAGAGGTGGAGGCGGCCGGGGCGGCTTGCGCGAGGAGGCGGAAGTCGGTGGCGAGAGCGAACGTCGAAACGAGTGCGACGCGGATGACGAGCAATGAGGAGCAGCGTTTCATGGTAGGTCGGGGGTCGGCTGTCGTGGACGAGGCTTCCCGCCTCGTGGGTTTTGCGAAGGTGACATCTGGCCGGGAACAGCGGGAAAGCTCAAACAGAAATGTGGCAAAGCGACGGCAACGGGCGCATCCCAGTTTCGTGCAACTCTGTTCCGGGCCAAGGGCCGGCGCCCGTCGCCGGGCCGTCACGCGGCGAACGCGACCACCGCAACGGCCTGCCGACAAGCGGCGGCCCTACACCGGAAAAAAACCTGAGAAGCGCCCGAGGGCAAACAGCCAACGGCCACGAGGCGGGACGCTTCGTCCACGACTGCGGGGTCCCCGCCGTCTCAGAATTTCCGCGACACTTCCACGTAGTAGGCCCGGCCGCGCGGATCGTAGCTGCCGAGCGAGGTGCCGGTGTTGTCGGGCGCGAAGGGCGGCTCGCGGTCGAAGAGGTTGTTCACGCCGACGCGCACCGTCGTGCCGCGGAGGAGGCCGGTCTTGAAACGGCGCGCGAGGTTGGCGTTGAGCGTGAGGTTGTCGCGCACGATGTAGTAGCCGTCGCTGGAGAGATAGCTCGCGGTGATCGCGGTGGTGCGGAGCGCGCCGTCGCGATAGTCGCCGAGGTAGCTGGCGAAGAGGCCGCCGCTCCACATGTCGCGCTGCCATTGCACCGTGGCGTTGCCCTTCCATTTCGCGCGGCCGTCGAGCCAGCGCTGGTTGACGAGCGGCGTGGCGGCGTCCTGCTTGAAATCGTTTTTCCCGAGCCAGCTCGCGGCGAGGGAGACGTTGAACTGCCCGGCCTCCAGTTTCGGCAGGCGGTAGGCGACGGAAAAGTCGATGCCCTCGAGCTCGCGGCCGGAGGCGTTGATGTAGGGTTCGTTGATCACCAGCAGCGTGCCGACGGGCGCGCGTTGCTGCGCGGCGGGGCGCGTGGCGTTGTAGGCGGCGAAGGCGTCGCGGTCGGCCTGCGACACGGGATTGCGCACGACGAGGGCATTGCCCGCCGTCGAAAGATCGATTTGCGCGATCGCGCGGCCAGCGGCGATCTGGCGGGCGTTCTCGGCGATGAGGCGGGTGCCGTCGTCGATTAGCGTGAGCGTGCCGGCGACGAGCGCGATGGAGTCGCTCTGCTTGATCTTCCACCAGTCGGCGCTGACGGAGAGGCCCTTCACGCCGGGCACATCGACGACGAGGCCGGCGGTGCGCGTCTCGGCATTCTCGGGCTTGAGGTTGCGGTTGCCGGCGCGGATGCCGCGGCGGCGGCCGCCGGTGCCGTCGTCGATCAGGGCGGTGACGGGGAAGCGGAAGCTGTCCACGGCGTTTTGGAACGCGCGCGTGACGTTGCCGGAAAAGAGCGAGGCAAGGTTGGGCGCGCGGAAGCCCTTGTTGAAAGAAGCGCGCGTCATCAGCGCCGCCGCCGGGCGCCACGCGAGGCCGACCTTGGGTTTCGTGGTGGAGCCGAAGTCGCTGTAGTTCTCATAGCGCGCGGCGAACGTGAGCTCGAGCGAGCGGGCACCGGGCTGGGCGTTGCGCGGGCCGAAGAGCGGCACCGACAACTCGACGAACGCGGCGCGGACGGTGCGGTCGGCGTCGGTGTTGTCGGTGGGGCTCTGCTGGAGGTAGTTGTTGTCGCCGGCGAGCGCGGCGCGGTAGCCGAGGCGC
>JANXSC010000548.1 GCA_025352845.1 Opitutaceae bacterium | reverse complement strand
ACACCGTGGTGATCAAGCGGCGCGGCTCGGTGCTATAGGCGCCGTTCACCGCGCCGCTGCCGCGGGCGTCGTGCTCGTTCGAGCGGATCTATTTTTCGCGTGGCAACGACTTGGACATCTATCGCGAACGCCAGGCGCTCGGCGGCCAGCTCGCCACGCAGGTGCTGCAGGCGATCAAGCACGAGTGGGGCAACACGGTTTTTAGTTTTATTCCGAACACGGCGGAGACGGCGTTCTACGGCCTGATGTCGGCGCTGCGCACGCAGCGGCGCGACGAAGTGAAGGCCGCGATCTTGAAGGCGAGTCGCGAGGGCAAGCTCGACGAGGCACTGCTCGACGATCTCATTCTGCGCAACTGGCCGCGCGGCGAAAAAGTCGTGAGCAAGGACATCAAGATCCGCACGTTCATCGGGCAGGAGACGCTGCGCAACCAGCTCGCGAGTCACGTCTACGATATCACTTACGGCTCGGTGAAGGCGGGGCAGGACAATCTCGTCGTGGTGGACGACTCGATCGTGCGCGGCACGACGCTGAAGCGCTCGATCCTCCGCATCCTCGCGCGGTTGAATCCGAAGAAGATCGTCATCGTCTCCACGGCACCGCAGATCCGCTACCCGGATTGCTACGGCATCGACATGTCGGAGCTGGGGAAATTCATCGCGTTCGAGGCGGCCGTGTCGCTGCTGATCGAGCGCGGCCAGAAGAACCTGCTCGACGAAGTTTACGAACTCTGCCGCGACGAGGTTGCAAGGGGCGGATCGACGAACCACGTCCGCCGCATCTACGAGCCCTTCGCGCCCGAGGAGATTTCCCGGAAGATCGTGGAACTGGTGCGGCCGAAGCAGCTTGAGTGGCAGGGCGAATTTGAGATCATTTTTCAGACGATTGAAAACCTGCACGTCGCCGTGCCGCACCACCGCGGCGACTGGTATTTCACGGGGAAATATCCCACGCCCGGCGGCTACCGCGTCGTGAACCAGGCCTTCGTGAATTACTACGACAAGGTCGGCGATCAGCGGGCCTACAAATGAGCCTCTCCTACGAAACCTCCGGCGTGCGTTACGATGAGCTCGACGCGTTCAAGCGCGCGTGCCAGCAGGCGGCGCGCACGACGGCGGGCGTGCTGAAGGATCACGGTTACTCCGAGCCTGCGACGACGCGCGGCGAGAGCGCGTATCTGATCGAGGCGGCGGATCATTTTCTGGCGCACGTCGAGGAAGGGCTCGGCACGAAGAATCTCGTGGCCGACGCGGTCTATGCCGCGACCGGCACATGTTTCTACCGCGAGATCGCGATCGATACCGTGGCGACGATCGTGAATGACCTCATCACTTGCGGCGCACTGCCGATCTCGGTGGCGATGCATGCGGCGGTGGGCGATTCGGGGTGGTTTGCAGACGCGACGCGGACCGATGCGCTCGTCGCGGGTTTCGCCGAGGGCTGCCGCACGGCGGGTGCGGTCTGGGGCGGGGGTGAGACGCCGACGCTCGGTGGCGTGGTTGAACCGGAAGCGATCGTGCTCGCGGGTTCCGCCATCGGGAAAATCTCGCCGAAGAGCCTCCGCATCGTCGGTGACTTGCGTGAAGGCGACGCGATTATTTTCTTCGCGAGTTCCGGCGTGCAGACCAACGGGCTCTCGCTCTGCCGGCGAATCCGAGCGCAGTTGCCCCTCGGTTATCGCACCCCCATCGGGCACGGCGATTTGCGGACGTTTGGCGAGGCGTTGCTCGCGCCCTCGGTAATTTACGTGGCGTTTGTGCGCGAGTGCCAGCGCCGTGGATTGAAGCTGAACTACGTCGCCCACGTGACGGGGCACGGCTGGCGGAAACTTATGCGGCTGGAGGAACCATTCGTCTACGAGATCGACGCGCCGCGTCCGGCACCCGCGCTTTTCCAATTCATGATGGAGGCCGGCCCGATCGAACAGCGCGAGGCCTACGCGACGTTCAACATGGGCGTGGGGTTCGCGGCCTTCGTGTCACCGGATAAGGCGGACGCCGCGCTCGCGATCGCGAAGGTGACGGGCTACGACGCCTGGCGGTCCGGCACGGTGAAAAAGGAGGGCGCGCGCAAAGCTGTCGTGGTGCCCGCACTCGGCCTGACGTTTGAGGGCGACACGTTACAGGTGCGTTGACGAGCGGCCACGCCGCCGCGCAATCTCAGCAGAATTACCCCATGCGCCCCGTTGTCCAGATTTCCCTCGACCTCATTGATCGCGCTGAGGCGCTGGCCACGGCGGAGATGGCCTTGCGCGCGGGCGTGGACTGGCTCGAGGCGGGCACGCCGCTGATTTTGGCGGAGGGCCTGCACGGCGTGCGGGCGCTGCGCGAGCGGTTTCCCGGTGTGCCGATCGTGGCGGACTTGAAGACGATGGATGGCGGTTATCTCGAAGCGGAGATGATGGCGAAGGCCGGCGCGACGCACGTCGTCGTGATGGCGCGCGCGCACGAGGAGACATTGAGATGTGTCGTGAAAGCCGGCCGCGACCACGGCGTGAAGGTGATGGGCGACAACCTCGGTTGTCCCGATATGGTGGCTGGCGCGAAATTCATCGAGGATCTCGGCTGCGATTTTGTGATTCACCACATCGGCTACGACGAGCGGCGCGGCATCGCGGCCGCCGGGCGGAGGATGCCGAGCCCGCTCGACCAACTCCGTGAAGTCGTCGCGGCGGTGAGCGTGCCGGTGCAGGCGGTGGGCGGGCTCACGTTGGAGCAGGCCGTGCGCACGCCGGAGTTTGGCGCGCCGCTTGTCGTCATCGGCGCGCCGCTGGCGGTGGACGCGGATGCGTTTCGCACCGCCGATGGAAATCTCGAGGGCACGCTGCGCATCATCTGCGACCGCGTGCATGGTTACGGCGACGTGAGAGTAGGGCGGGCTTCAGCTCGCCCCGCACGCGAGGGAGACTCGAAGGCGGGCTGAAGCCCACCCTACCTCGGAATTATTTCTGCTTTCACATGAAATCCCTCGCGGTCGTCAATTTTTCCTCCACGCCGCACAGCGTGGAGCTGCGTGAATTCGCGCGTCCTGAGCCGGGCGCCGACGATGTGATCCTCGCGGTCGAGGCCGTCGGCGTGTGTGGCAGCGATCTGCACCAGTGGACTGGGCACCACAGCTGGCCCGTGAATTATCCGGTGGTGCTCGGTCACGAATTTGGCGGGCGAATCGCGTCGCTCGGCCCGGCGGTGAAAGGCTGGAGCGAGGGCGACCGCGTAGTCAGCGAAACCGCCGCCGTGATCGATGCGAACAGCCCGCTCACGCGCGCGGGGCTCTACAATCTCGAACCGAAGCGCAAAGGCTTCGGCTATGGGGTCGATGGCGCGATGACGCGCTACGTGCGCGTGCCCGCGCGCTGTCTGCATCGCGTGCCCGATACGCTGCCGATGGAATTCGCCGCACTCACCGAGCCGTGCTGCGTCGCCTACAATGCCGTGATTAACAACGCGCGGGTGCGTCCCGGCGATCGCGTGATCGTCCTGGGGCCGGGGCCGATTGGGATTTTATGCGCGGCCGTCGCGCGGTTGGCGGGAGCGGAGGTCGCCCTGGTCGGGCTGGAGCGCGATCGCACGCGACTCGACGTGGCGAAAGTTTACGGCTGCGAAGTGATCGTCGGCGATGCGAGCGCGTGGGCGCGGCAGCGCGACGGTCTCGGGGCTGACGGCGTGATCGACGCGGCGGGTGCATCGGCGGCGTTGAAGACCGCGCTCGATCTTGTGCGCCCGGCCGGCTGGATC
>JANXSC010000541.1 GCA_025352845.1 Opitutaceae bacterium | reverse complement strand
TCGCAATTACAGGATTGGTCACGCTTGCCCGGATGGCCTGACTCCGTTCTCGGGCGCCGGTTGCGGTGGCAGGGTGCCTGGGGTGTCGTGACGAAGACAGAGCGGGGCGGGCGTTCGTTGTTCTTTCGCGAAGAGGGCACCGGCCGTGAATGGGAGTTATCAGCAGATTACATCCGAATGAGAGCCGGATCGGCCTAGGACTGCTTGCGGGGTTGCAAGCGGGCGTAGCACTCGTGTTGCCTCACCGCTTCATGCCCGCGCCGCGCGATTTGCCCATCTATGAACTTGAGACCGCTGTCGTCGCCTCGTTGCGCGCGCAGGGGCGGCTCATCGTGCAGGCACCGACGGGCTCGGGCAAATCGACGCAGATTCCGCAGATGCTCTGGAAGCACGGGCTGCTGGGCGAGAAGGGCGAAGTCGTCGTGCTCCAGCCGCGCCGGCTCGCGGCGCGAATGTTGGCGAAACGCGTCGCCGAGGAGGCGGGCACGCGGCTGGGCGAGGGGGTGGGTTACCAGATTCGACTCGAGTCGCGCGTGAGCGAGCGCACGCGGATTCGTTTCGTGACCGAGGGGATTCTGCTGCGGCAAATGTCGTTCGACGCCATGCTGCGCGGCATCAGCGCGATCGTGTTCGATGAGTTTCACGAACGGCACCTCTACGGCGACATCTCGCTGGCGCGCGCGATCCAGATTCAGCAGAGCACACGGCCCGATCTGAAAATCATCGTGATGTCGGCGACGCTCGATGCGGGCATGCTCAAGACTTACCTCGCGCCGTGCGACGTGCTCGCCTCGCAGGGCCGCAGTTTTCCGGTGCGGATCGAGTATCTGCCGAAGAGCGTGAACTTCGAAAACGATCCCGTGTGGGACGTCGCCGCGCGCGAGTGCGAGCGCATCGCGGGCGAAACGACCGGAGATTTTTTGGTCTTCATGCCCGGTGCCTATGAGATCAACCGCACGGTGCAGGCGATTCAGGGCGAGCGGGCGCTGCGTGACTTCGTGGTGTTTCCGCTGCACGGCGAATTGCCGCCGGAGCAACAGGACCGCGCGGTCGAGCGCTACGAGGCGCGCAAGATTATCGTCTCGACCAACGTCGCCGAAACCTCGCTCACGATCGATGGCGTGACCGCGGTGATCGACGGCGGGCTCGCGCGCGTCGCGCGCTTCGATCCGCATCGTGGGATCAACACTCTGCTCGCGGAAAAAATTTCCGTCGCGAGTGCCGACCAGCGTGCCGGTCGCGCGGGCCGCACCGCGCCGGGCGTGTGCGTGCGGCTCTGGACAGAGCGCGAGCACGGCCTGCGCGCCCCACAGGAATTACCCGAAGTGAAGCGCCTCGATCTCTCCGAGGTCGTGCTGACATTGAAGGCGAGCGGCATCGATGACGTGTTCGCATTTCCCTGGCTGGAGAAACCCGAGCAGCGCGCGCTCGAGCGGGCGGAGACGCTGCTTGTAGATTTAGGGGCGCTGGGTCGTGGCACGGGTGTCTCGCCTGTGGGTTCTTCGGATCACGGGCGAGACGCCCGTGCCACGATCACCGATCTCGGCCGCAAGATGCTGCGCTTCCCGGTGCATCCGCGCTACGCGCGGATGTTTCTCGCGGCGGAAGAGCGTGGCTGCGTCCGCTCGGTCGCGCTCATGGCGGCGCTCACGCAGGGGAGGAGTTTTCTCATTCGTGGCGTGGACAAGCGCACCGAGGACGCGCGCGATGATCTGCTCGGCGAGGAGCACGAGAGCGATTTTTTCCTGCTGATGCGCGCATGGCGCTACGCCGATCAGGCGAACTACGGCCTCGACGCGTGTCGCCGCCTCGGCATCCACGCGCAGGGTGCGCGGCAAGTTGGGCCGCTCTTCGAGCAGTTCCTCGCCATCGCCGCCAAGGAAGGGCTCGATGTGATGGAGAAAGGCATCGACAGCGCCGCGGTGCGCAAATGCGTGCTCGCGGGATTTTCCGACCAGCTCGCCCGGCGTCTCGATGCGGGGACGCTCCGCTGCGAACTCGTCCACGCGCGCCGCGGCGTGCTCGCCCGGGAGAGTGCGATTCAGAAATCGCCGCTGCTCGTCGCCGCCGAGATCAGCGAGATTGGCCGCGGCGACGGCGAGGTGAACACGCTCCTCACGCTGGCGACCGCGATTGAGGAGTTGTGGTTAAAGGAAATTTTTCCCGGCGACTTTGTGGAGGCGAAGAGCGTGAGCTACGACTCCGACATCAAGCGCGTCGTGACGCGACGCGAGCGGCGTTTCCGCGATCTTGTGCTCGAATCGAAATCGAGTTCCGACGAGGCACCCTTGAACGAGGCCGCGGCGTTGTTGACGAAGGAAGTGTTGGCGGGGCGACTCAAGCTCGAGGCATGGGATGATTCCGTGGAGCAGTGGATGGTGCGGGTGAATCGGCTGGCGGAATGGTTTCCCGAATTGGAGGTCAGCCCGATCACGGACGCCGACCGCGCGACCTTGATCGAGCAAGTTTGCTACGGCGAACTCGGCTATCGCGGCATCAAGGACAAGCCCGTCATGCCGGTGCTGCGTGACTGGCTGACGGCGGAACAGTTTGCCGTGCTCGATGATTATTTGCCGGAGAAACTTGTGATGGGCAACGGCCGCAAGGCGCGCCTCACCTATGCGAAAGAGGGGCCGCCGATCATGTGTGCCCGCATTCAGGAGCTGTTTGGCATCGAGGGGAAATTCACCATCGGCCACGGACGCGTCACCGTGAAGTTCGAGGTGCTCGCGCCCAACCAACGGCCAATTCAAGTGACCGACGACCTCACGAATTTCTGGCGCGAGCAATACCCGAAGATCAAAACCGAACTCTCGCGGCGCTACCCGCGCCACGAATGGCGGTAGGTGCTGGTCGAGGAGGGCGGCTACAAGGGCCTGTCATTCTGAGCGGCGCCAAGAATCCACTTGGATTGACGCGGCGTCTTCAGTGGTGCGCACGTCCCACTGGATTCTTCGCGCCGCTCAGAATGACAAACTGGGAAGCCCGTTTTTTCGTGAGCTCACAATTGCAGCGGCAGGCCGATCTCGATGATTTGCGACGGCGGGATTTGGAAGTAGTCTTTGGCCGGGCGGGCGTTGCGGCTGAGGAAACTATAGAGACTCTTCTGCCACTCCCACATTCGGGCGTTGCCGCCGGTAATGATCATCTCGCGGTTGAAAAAATACGTCGCACGATCCGGGTGGATCGGCACGCCGCGCTCCTGCATTTGCGCCATGAGCACCCCGGCGTCGGGCGACTGCATGTAGCCGTAGCGTCCGACGGCGCGCCAGAGGCCCTCACCGATTTCCGTGAGCACAAGTTGATCCGACTCTGGCACGGTGGGCACTTCGTCGGTGATGACGCTCAGCAGCACGACCGTCTTGTGCAGGCTGCGGTTCGATTTCACGTGATGCAGGAGCGCGATGGGCGTGCCGGTGGAAGAACCGACCATGAAGACGGCGGCTCCGCCGACGCGCGTGACATGCTTGCTGCGGGCGATGGCGGTGAGTTCGCTTTCGGTGACGTTGTTGCCGTAAACGCGCTGATAGATTTCCGACCGGCCGAGTTTCCACGTGTGCATGATCGCGAGCACCACGACCGCGATGGCCAGGGGCAGCCAGCCGCCCTCCATGAACTTGTGCAGGTTGGAAGCAAAGAAGGCCAGGTCCACCGCGAGGAACAGGCCGCACAGCGAGACGGACTTCCACCGCGGCCATTTCCAGCGCATGCGGGTGACGCGGTAGAACGCCACGGTCGTAACCGCCATCGTCGCGGTCACCGCCACGCCGTAGGCCGCCGCCAGTTTCTCGCTCGACTCGAAAAGCAGGACGACGGCGATCGTGGTGATCGCGAGCGCGCGATTGACGAGCGGCAGATAGATTTGCCCGGCCTGATCGGCGTTGGTGTGCCGCACTTCGAGGCGGGGAAAGTAACCGAGCTGGATCGCCGATCGGGTCAGGGAGAAAACACCGGAGATGAGTGCCTGGCTCGCGACAATCGCGGCCAGAGTCGACAGCGCGATGAGGGCGAGTTGTGGCACGCCGGCGGGGGCGAGCGCGAAGAAGGGATTCGCGACGACTTCGTTGTGGGTGAGTGCGTAGGCGCCCTGGCCGAAATAGCACAGCACGAGCCCGGGAAACGCGCCGAGATACCACGCGCGACTGATCGCCTTGCGCCCGAAATGGCCCATGTCGGCATAGAGCGCTTCCGCTCCGGTGATCACCAGGGTCACCGAGCCGAGGAGGGCAACGGCACTCCCGGGGTTTTGGACGATGAGGCGGAGTCCGTGCATCGGATTGAGCGCCGAAAGCACGATGGGGTATTGCGCGATGTGCCAGATCCCAAGCGCCGCAATGGTGGCGAACCACACCACCATGACCGGGCCGAACATCTTTCCGATCGTCTGTGTTCCCTTGTGCTGCACCCAAAACAACGCGGCCAAAACGGCGCATGAAATCGCCGGGACATAGCGCGCGAGAGCCGGATCGAAGGTTTTCAAACCCTCGACTGCGCCCAGCACGGAGACGGCCGGCGTGATCACGCCGTCGCCATAGAGTAGCGCCGCACCGAAGAGGATGAGCAGCGTGAACGGCCCGCCGGTGCGGGAGCCGGGTCCGCGATCGGTATGGCTGAGCGCGAACAGGGCGAAGATGCCGCCTTCGCCCCGGTTGTCGGCGCGCATGATGAAGGCGAGGTATTTGAAACTCACCTGGAAGATGAGCGCCCACACCACCAGCGACAGTGCGCCGAGAATCCCGGCGTTTCGTTCCACGGCCGGGAGGTTGGCGAGGCACTCGCGCAGCGCGTAGAGCGGGCTGGTGCCGATGTCGCCGAAGACCACGCCGAGCGCGCCGATGCAGAGGGCGGCCTGGGCCCCGAAGCGAGCGGATGATTTCGGCGAAGCGCTCATGACGAAGGGGCGGAGTGTCCGGCAACGCCGCGAGCGCTCCAAGCTGTTTTCGGATGAAACCGGAAATCAGCTTGCTTTCGCCGGCTCCGGCTTGGCGAGCCGCAGTTTGCTCGGGCGAGTCCGCCGGCGTTTTTTGGGCAAAGCTACGGCGCGACAGCCTCCGCCCTCACTGCGCGTGGGCGGAGGCGGATGGACAAGCGGCGGAAATGTTTTCACGCTGCCCGGCCATGACTTCCGACTGGCAGGTCGCAAAAATTTACACCGACATCCTCTATCACAAGGCCGGCGGCATCGCCAAGGTGACGATCAACCGCCCCGCAAAACGCAACGCCTTCCGCCCGCTCACGGTCACGGAGATGTTCGATGCGTTTTCCGATGCGCGCGAGGATCCGAAGATTGGCGTCGTGTTGCTCACGGGCGCGGGGCCGCACACCGATGGGAAATACGCCTTCTGCGCCGGTGGTGACCAGAGTGTGCGCGGCCACGCCGGCTACATCGACGAAGCCGGCGTCCCCCGCCTCAACGTCCTCGATCTTCAAAAACTCATCCGCTCGATGCCGAAGGTCGTCATCGCGCTCGTTGCCGGCTACGCGATCGGCGGCGGACACGTGCTGCACGTTGTGTGCGATCTCAGCATCGCGGCGGACAACGCAATCTTCGGGCAGGTCGGGCCGAAGATGGGGAGCTTCGATGGCGGTTTTGGATCAAGCTACCTTGCGCGCGTAGTGGGGCAGAAGAAAGCGCGGGAGATTTGGTTTCTTTGTCGGCAGTATGGCGCGCAGGAAGCGCTCGACATGGGGCTAATCAACGCAGTCGTGCCGGTCGCCGCGCTTGAGGCTGAGGGCGTGAAATGGGCGGGCGAGATCTTGGACAAGAGCCCGCTCGCGATTCGGATGCTGAAGAGCGCGTTCAACGCCGAGCTCGACGGCCAGGCTGGCATCCAGGAACTCGCCGGCAACGCGACGATGCTCTACTACATGAGCGACGAGGCGAAAGAATTTATGACCGCCCAACGCGAGAAGCGGAAGCCCGATGCGAAAAAATATCCATGGCTGCCGTGACGCTGGCGGGCTTGGGCAGATTTTTACTTTGTCTTGCGGGATGTTTTTGTTGTTAGTCCCGAGATTGGCGTGCCGACTCATTACCTATGAAAAAATCTGACTTTTTGCGTGCCTTGGAAGAGTCGCTGGAGATCGATTCGGGTGCGATTGCCGGCACCGAGTTGTTGAAAGACGTGGAATGGTGGGATTCGA
>JANXSC010000532.1 GCA_025352845.1 Opitutaceae bacterium | reverse complement strand
TCCGCTGTCCAACGATCGGGTCCACCTCAAAGTCCAAACGTGAATCTGGGGGGCGCATGCTGCTTACAAGCAACGAACCAATGGGCGGCGACGTGGGATACTGGCTTACTCCCGGTCAGGGTAGGGACGAAGTCTATTTCGTTTACGTTCGATACCATCACGCCAAGCCGCCTGAAGGATGGTTCGCCGAGGCGATCAAGACCCTGCCCAAACGGGATTTGTAGTCTTTCGCATCCACCACGGAAGCCGGGGCCAAGCCGACTGGTCGGGCTTGAGGCGTAGCGCGGACGGCGGCACAGATTGCAGTTTGACTCACCTGTCAGTCACCTTTGACTGCCACGCATGAAAACCAACACCCGCGCATTCCAGCGCGACTTTCCGCGGATGCGCCGGTTGGCCGCGGCCGGCACAGTGATTGTCGTGGAGGCAGAGGGGCAGGCGTTTGAATTTCGCGCGCGGCGTCGCGGGGCCGGCGTGCTCGGCTGCCTGAGCGGCCGCGCCAAGCTCGGCAAGTTGCGCGAAGGCCCGGCCATCCCGCTGGAGGAGTGGGGCCAGCTCGCCCGGTGAAATTCCTGCTCGATACCCACGCGGTCCTCTGGATCGCGGAGTCATCCCCGCGGCTGTCGGCCAAAGTCCGCGTCTTGGCGGAGAAAAGTGATGCGGACGATTTCGGCATCGCCGCGATTAGCCTCTTGGAAATCGCCCGTAAGGCCCAGACCGGCGAGATCGATCTCAGTCCCGACGGGGCCACGTGGTTGGACGACCTCGCGCATCGTTTCCGCATTTTGCCCCTCACGCCCAAGATCGCGTGGCGGTCCGTGCAACTGGATTGGGAGCACAAGGACCCGGCCGACCGGCTCATCTGCGCCACCGCGCTGGAGCACAAGCTCACGCTCGTCACCCACGACAAGGAAATCATCCGGTGGGGCGGTGTGGTGGTGCTGTGGTGAAACAACTCGCCCTCCAGCTCTACCGCCTCGCGGTCGTCGGCGTGATTGTCTGGCTCATCCGCGATCTGGCGGTGTTTCAGCGCACGCAGGGGGATGCGCCGTTGCGGGCGGAGGCGGTGGTTTCGCTGCTGCCGGGCGCGGTTTCGTTGCGGCCGGATAGCTCGGCCCGCGACGGTCTCTTCGTGCTCGATGCGGTGGGACGTGAGTTGGGTTATGTCGTCCGCACGCAGCCGCGAGCCCGGGATATCATCGGCTACGCGGGCCTCTCGGACATGCTGGTCGTGCTCGACGCGGATTGGAAAATCGTGGGCCTGAAGATCCACTCTTCTGAGGACACCGAGAGCTATCTCCGCGACATCGCGACCGACCGGCGGTTTTTGAAAAAATGGAACGGCCTCACGTGGGACGCCGCGGCCGATCTCGATCTCAAGGCCGCGGGCATCGAGGGCGTGTCCGGGGCGACGATGACGAGCATGGCCATCGCTCGCGGCGTGAAGGCCCGCCTGCAGGCGAGCGCCGACGAAATCGCGGCGCGGGTGCCGCTGCGCTTCGCGGCGCGCGATTACGCCATGCTCGCGGTGTTCATCGCCGCCAGCGTGATGGCCTTCGGCCCGGCGGCGTGGCGGCACCGCTGGAAACACCCCTATCAAATTGCGCTCATCGTCTACGTCGGCCTGATCGCGGGCGATTTGCTAGCGTTGAAACTCTTCGCCGGCTGGGCGCGCGCGGGCGTGCCGTGGACGACCGCGCCGGGCCTCGTGCTGCTGGCGGCGGCGGCGCTGCTGGTGCCGTGGGCGACGCGCAGCCCGATTTATTGCCACCAGATTTGCCCGCACGGGGCCGCGCAGGAATTGATCGGGCGGCTGCGGCCGGCGCGCTGGCACGTCACGCTGCCGACGGGTTTGGTGCGCGGGCTCGAATATTTTCCGCCGGGCCTGCTGCTGGTCGCGCTGCTCGCGGTGATGTTCGCGCTGCCGCTCGATCTCGCGAGCCTGGAGCCATTCGCCGCCTACGTGATCCGGTCCGCGGGCTTCGTCACCATCGCGGTGGCGGTCGTCGGGTTGCTGGCGTCGTTTTTCGTGCCGCAGGCCTACTGCCGCTTCGGCTGCCCGACCGGTGCGCTGCTGAACTTCGTGCGCGCCCGCGGACCGACGGATCGGTTTTCGCGTCGCGATGCGGCGGCGCTGCTCTTCGTGTCACTCGCCGTGCTGCTGCATTGGAACTACCTTCCCTTCCTCCAATGGCTGAAAGGCGTCGCATGAAATGGTTCGCGGCCGCGCTGCTTTCCCTCGCATCGCTCGCGGGAGCGACGGAGACGCTCACGCTCACTGGCCGCGCGATGGGCACGGGCTGGACGGTGAAACTCGCCGCGGCGGACCGCGATTGCGACCTCGGCGCGATCCGGCGGCAGGTCGCGGAGAAACTGGAGCAGCTCGAACAACTCTTCTCCACCTACCGGCCGAACTCCGAACTCTCGCTTTTCAATGCAGCGAACCGCACCGAGTGGATCGCGGTGTCGCCGGAGATGGCACACGTCGCGGCGGAGTCGCGCCGCATCAGCGAACTCACGGGCGGCGCGTTTGACGTGACGGTGGAGCCGCTCGTGCGGTTGTGGGGATTCGGCGCGGAACGCCGCGCCGGTGATATTCCGTCCGCTGCCGAACTTGCGGCGGCGCGCGCGAATGTCGGTTGGCTGCTACTCGATGTCCGTGCGGCTCCACCCGCGTTGCGCAAACTGCAGCCACGGCTCACGGTGGATTTTTCCTCGATGGCCAAGGGCTTTGCCGCCGACGCGGTGGGCGAACTCCTCACCGCCTCCGGCGTGCCCAACCATCTCGTGCAGATCGGCGGCGACGTGCGCACAGGCGGAACGGTGACCGGCGGCGAAGGCTGGCCGATCGCGATTGAGCAACCGCTCGACGATGCGCCCGGCGTGGCCGCGGTCGTCACGCTGGTGGGTCGCGCGGTCTCCACGTCGGGCGACTATCGGAATTTTTTCCACGTCGGTCGCCAGCGCTACGGTCACATCATCGATCCGCGCACGGGCCGGCCGCCGACGGGGAATCTCGCCTCGGTGAGCGTGGTGCACAACTCGTGCGCGACCTCGAGTGCGCTGGCGACAGCGCTGTTTGTCCTCGGCGCGGAGGAGGGGCTTCGCCTCGCGACGAGCGAGGGAATCGCGTGCCTTTTTCTCCTGCGCGACGGCACCCGGTTAGTCCGCCGCGCCACGCCTGAATTCGAGTGGCTGTTGCAGTAGGGCGGGGCGCGGCCGACTACGGCTCCAGCCACACGTCCTTGTAGTTGTGGAAGCCGAGCGCGGAATTTTTCCAGCCGCGCACCGAGGCGGAGACGAGCGTGGTGCGCGAGCCCCAGTAGATTGGGGCGATGGGCATCTGGGTCATGAGGAAGGTCTCGGCTTTTTGCAAGGCGGCGAGGCGCGCGGTGGGCGTGGGCGCGTGCGCCCCGGCGGCGATGAGCGCATCATAAGCGGGGTCGGCGAAGCCGGTGCCGTTGACGCCGTTGCCCGTCGTGAAAATCGTGAGGTAGGTGAGGGGATCGGGGTATTCCGCGATCCAGCGCCCGCGCGCGATCGTGTAGTCCAGCGTGTCGAAGGCATCGAGCAGCACCTTGAATTCCTTCTGCGTGATCCGCACGTCGAGCCCGAGATCGCGGCGCCACATTTGTTGCACGGCCTCGGCGATCCGCTGGTTGATCTCGGAGGAAATTGTGGTGAGTTCGACGCGCGGGAAACCGCGGCCGTCGGGGTAACCGGCGTCGGCGAGAAGTTTTTTCGCCATCACGAGATCGTGGGTGGCCGCGACGGGCGGCGTGTAGCCGGCGAGGCCCGGCGGAGTGAGCGAGGTCGCGACCGTCTGCCCGCCGCGGAGGACGTTCTTCACGATGGCGTCGCGATCGATCGCGAGGGCGAGCGCGCGACGGAGGCGGGCGTCGGCGAAGAGCGCGTGCTTGGTGTTGAAGCGGAAAAAATAGCTTTCGAAATATGGCTCCACGCGCAGGAGTGCGGGCGCGTCTTTGCGGTAAGCCTCCACCTTGCTGAGCGGCACGTCCCACGTCGTGTGGAGTTGGCCGGCGCGGAAGGCGAGTTCCTGCGCCTGCGTGGATTCGTTCGGGTAGAAATAAATTTCGTTGAGGCGGACCTGCGCGGCGTCCCAGTAGTGCGGATTTTTTTCGACCGCGACGTGCTGGTGATCTTTCCACTCGCGCAGGCGGAAGGGGCCGTTGGTCACGAGCGGCGCGGTGCGCGTCCACTTCGCGGTGCGGTCGTCGAAGCGCGCGCCGCCGCGTTCGACGGACGCGGCGTGGACGGGAAAGCAGACGTTGGTCCGAAGCACGGTCAGGAAATGCGCCGTCGGCTGCGCGAGCGTAATCTCGAGCGTGAAATCGTCGGGCGCGCGGAAGCCGACTTGTGCAAAATCCGTGAGCCGGCCGTGCGCGAATGGCTCGGCGTTTTTCACTGGATAGAGTGCGTCTTTGTATTCCGAACCGAGCGCGGGCGTGAGCGCGCGGCGGAACGAATAGAGGAAGTCGCGCGCGGTGAGCACATCACTGTTGGACCATTTTGCGTCGCGGTGCAGGTGAAACGTGTAAACGAGCCCGTCGCCGGAAATCTCCCAGCGCTCGGCCGCGCCCGGACGCGGTTGAAACGTTTCTTCGTCGAGCGTGACCAGTCCCTCGAAGAGCGCGCAGAGGACGTTGTGATCGACGGAGCCGCCGGCGAGGTGCGGGTCGAGCGACTGGATTTCCGCGCCGTTGCCGACGTGAAAAATGCCCGCGCGATTGCCACGGGCGACCGCGGTCTCGTGTTTCGCGCAGGCCGCAAAGGCGAGCGTTGCAAAGGCGAGAAATAGCAGGCGCGAAATCACGGCCGCGAGCGTGGCAGGGTGCGGGCGGCGAGGGCAACCGCGAGGGCAACCGCTAGAAACTTGAAATTGCCGGCGGCGTGGCCATCCCTCAAGGTTCGTCCACCCCCATGAATCTCCTCACTCGCCCGGCCCTCGTGCTCACGGCCTTGCTCGGCATCTTCGCTCTATCCGCCCGCGCCGCTGACGGCTGGCGCGAGCTCTTCAACGGCAAAGATCTCACCGGCTGGAAGGCCAACGCCTACCCCGACTCGTGGTCGATCGTCGACGGCACGATCCGCGCGCATGGCACGAAGCAGAGCTCGCATCTCTTTTTCATTGGTGACGGCAAGGCAGACCTCGTGCGTTTCAAGAATTTCGAACTCGAGGTCGTTGCGCGCGGTGAGCCCGAAGCCAACAGCGGCGTTTTTATCCACACCGACTACGTGACGCAGTCGGAGGCGCTGCGTCTTTCGCACGGCTACGAGATTCAACTCAACAGCATCAAGAAGGAAAAGCGCAAGACCGGCAGTCTCTACGCCGTCGTCGATCTCGACAAATCGCCCGTGGACGAAACGAAGTGGTTCACTGTGCGCATCACCGTGCAGGGTCCGCGCATCGTCGTTCAGATCAACGGCGCGACGGTGGTGGACTACACCGAACCACCGGACGCAAAAGCCCAACGCACCGCCGAGCGCAAAGGTCGCGTGCTCAATCCCGCCGGTGGCGCCATCGCCCTTCAGGGTCACGACCCGAGCAGCGTGTTTTATTTCAAGAGCGTGCGCGTGCGGGAGCTCCCGTAAGAGGGCGTCGAAAAAGGCCTGTCATTCTGAGCGGAGCGAAGAATCCACTTCGATCACCGCGGCGTTTTCAGAGGTGCGAGTGTCCCACTGGATTCTTCACTCCGCTCAGAATGACAAACCAAGGAACCTTTTTTCCACGCCCTCTGAGGCCGGTCACCTAAACTGCGAAGCCCTCTGCATTCGCTCTCGTAATGCGCGGGACGAAGTGACAAGTTGGGTGCGTGCTTCGCCCCATCTTTATCCTGACGCTCGCCACCGCAGTCGCCACCGGGGGAGGAGCGGCCGTCGCGTCCGAAAAACAGGCGCAGTTTCCCGTCGCCGCCACGCGGCCGATCGACTTTGCGCGCGACATCCAGCCGATCTTTGAGGCGAGCTGCGTGCAGTGCCACGGGCGCGGGAAGGACAAGGGCGCGTTCAGCCTGGAGACGCGGGAGGATTTTCTCTCGGGTGGCGATAACGGCGCGCCGGCTGTTCTCGGGAAAAGCGCCGAGAGTCTGGTCGTCGAGTTGATCGCCAGTCGTGACCCGGAGACGGTCATGCCGAAGAAGGGCAAGAAACTCACCGCGGAACAGGTCGGGATTTTCCGCGCTTGGATCGACCAAGGGATGCCGTGGCCAAAGGAGATCACGTTCTTCAAACACGAGCCGGCGAATCTTCGCGCGCGCGAGCTCGCGGACATCGCGGTGCCGAATTCCTCCGCCACCATCGCGAATCCCGTCGATCGTTTCGTGGACGCCGCGTTTGCGAAGAACAAGATCGCGTGGCCCGCGCCGGTCGGCGATCGTGTCTTTGCACGTCGTGTCTGGCTCGACGCAATCGGGATTTTGCCGCCGCCGGATGAGCTGGAGGTATTTCTCGCGGAGACGGCATCCGACAAGCGCGCGCGGCTCGTCGCGCGACTGCTCGCCGACCACCAGCGCTACGCCGAGCACTGGCTCACGTTTTGGAACGATCTTCTGCGAAACGACTACAAGGGCACCGGCTACATCGACGGCGGCCGCAAGCCGATCACCACGTGGCTCTACACGGCGCTCGCGCGCAATCTGCCCTATGACCGTTTCGTCGCCGAGCTGATCGATCCCGGCAGCGAGGCCGAGGGTTTCGCGAACGGCATCACGTGGCGCGGCACGGTGAACGCGAGCATGGTGCCGCCGATGCAGGCGGCGCAGGGCGTCGCGCAGGTTTTCCTCGGCGTGAACCTCAAGTGCGCGTCGTGCCACGACAGCTT
>JANXSC010000502.1 GCA_025352845.1 Opitutaceae bacterium | reverse complement strand
CATCCAGGACATGCTCAACGAACGCCCCCGCAAAATCCTCCACGACGCCTCCCCCGCCGAGCGTTTCCATCAGCTCCTTATATCAAACCCTAATTCGAATTGATCCTTGAATGCGCCCCCTCAACCTTCGCTTGTCGCAGCGCTTCTCGATAGATTGCCGGACGCTTTTCTTCTTCGGTGTAATCCGCAGTGGTGGCGGTGATCTTCGAGCACGGGCCATACACCAATTCGAGCTCTTTGAGGACGCACATCAACATTTCGGTCTTCGATTCAGTCAGAACGCTATCTTCTTGTCCCGTTGCATTCGCGATCTCGCAGGCGAGTTCGTGGACGCGGTCCCAATCGGTTTTGGCGATGAACTTCATTTTTGCCTGTCAGTGTTATTCTCCATCACTCGATTGCTTTCCTGCGCGGGGTTCCATGGCCGGAGATAAAGAGGCACGCGGTCTGCGTGCAATGCCAAGCTCGCATGGCAAAGTTTTTCCCGCCGCGGTTGGACCGAGGCGCTGACTCAATCCGCCGAAACGCGGGATTGCCGTCAACGCGGCGGCCTGCACGCTGCGCCCACCCCCATGAAAAAATCCCTGTTGTTTGCTTTGGCCACCATCCCGTTCGCGCTGTTCGCCGCCGACGACGGTCCGCACGCGTTGGTCGCGAAGATCGAGCGGCTCGATCCGGCGTTCGACAAGTTGATCGCGCCGGGTGCGACGATCGAAAAACTCGCGGAGGGCTTCCGCTGGTCCGAGGGGCCGGTGTGGCACGATGGCGGCGTGGTGTTTTCCGACGTGCTGGCGAACACCGCATATCGCTGGAAGCCGGGTGCGGCGCAGGCCGAGATTTACCTGCGGCCCAGCGGGCTGATGAGCGCGCAGCCGGGGTTTCGCGAGACGGGCAGCAACGGCCTCAGCCGCGACGCGCAGGGCCGGCTCCTCCTCTGTCAGCACGGCGAGCGCCGCGTGGCGCGCTTTGAAAATGGCACCTACACGACGGTCGCCGACAAATTTGAGGGCAAGCGCTTCAACAGCCCCAACGACCTCGCCGTGCGCAAGAGCGGCGAAATCTATTTCACCGATCCGCCGTATGGGCTCGAGGGCATCGACAAATCGCCGCTGCGCGAAATTCCGTTTCACGGCGTCTATCGCGTCGCGATGGACGGCAAAGTTTCTTTGGTCACGAAAAGCATCGCCTATCCCAACGGCATCGCATTTTCGCCCGATGATAAAATCCTCTACGTCGCGGTCAGCGATTCGGCCGCGACGCGCGTGGTGGCGTTCGACGTGAAGTCCGACGGCACGGTCGCGAATGAGCGGGTGTTTTTCGATGCGCAGGCCTTGAAGGAAAAAGGCGGGAAGGGTTTGTGCGACGGCATGAAGGTCGACCGCGCCGGCAATCTCTGGTGCACGGGGCCCGGCGGCGTGCTCGTGATTTCGCCGAAGGGAAAACTCCTCGGTGTGCTCAACACCGGCGAACCCACCGCCAACTGCGCCTGGGGCGACGACGGCTCGACGCTCTACATCACCGCAAACTATTTCCTCGTCCGCGTGAAGACGCTGACGAAGGGCGCGGGTTGGTGAGGAGGGCGTAGCACGCTCAGCCTGAGCGTGCTGTTTGGCAGCGAAAGGCTGTCGGTTGAGACAGCACGGTCAGGCTGACCGTGCTACGGGTTGGCCGCGGAGTTGGGCGCGGTTTCGCTGACGGTCCAAGTGTAGTCCTCCCAACGATCAACCAGGCGAGCTTTCACCGGGTTTTCCCGGATGTAGTCTCGCATACGGATAGCTTCGGCATCAGTCCGCGCCCAGCGATCAAACCAGTCGGTTTGCCAGAAGTGGCCAGTGCGGTTGACCAGGAGATTCGCCTCTTTTGCCACATGCCATTTCCAGCCACGCAACGTTTGTTTGAGCGGTTGTGCGTCAATGCCGGGTTCGAGGAGCAGATGAATATGATTGGGCATGAGGGTGGCGTGCGTTGCGCGCCAGCTACGACGAATGGGAAGTTCGGCGAGCGCGCCGAGCGTGAGTTCGCAAATGGGGCGTTGGCGAAACGGGCACAGCCCGTGGCCGGCATCGGCGTAGCGTTCACAAACCAGGAAGTATTTTCGTTGGAGGGCGGCGAATTCGGGGGATTGCGCAGGTATGGTGCGGAGGGAATCGTGGATCTCGCGCAGGCGTGGGATAGCTTCGGCGGGCAGGGATCCGGCACAGCGGATCGTGATGAAGTGCGGACGGCCCGAAACTTCCCAATGCGGCAGGCGGAAACGCCAGCGCGCGCGGGTCTCTATTAGCGAAGGCATCGGGTTGGACGCTACGTCGAAGGTTTGTCGAAAAGCACGGTCAGGCTGACCGTGCTACGGGTTGGGCGACAATTCTCACTCACGGCTTCAGCCACCGCACGAACCACTCTTTCGCCAGCGTCATCGATTCGGGGTTTACCTTGTGGCCGGTGTTGGGCTGGACTTGCAGGACGAATTTTTTCTCGGCGCCCGCCGCCCGATAGGCGACGCGGGCGGCGTCGGCGCATTCTTTCAATCCCGGGCCGGGTGTGCGCGGATCGATTTCGCCGTTGATGGAGAGGAGCGGGCGCGGCGCGATGAGCGGGAGCATCGCGGGGCCGTCGAACTCGCGGTCGAGGCCGGGGGCGACGCGGGTGTAGAACGTGTGCACGAATTCGCCGTCGGGTTGCGCGATGCCGGAGTCTTTGGCGGCGGCATCGAACGCCGCCTGCACGGTGCCGATGCGCGATTGCCAGGAGTTGTTTTCCGCAGCCCAGCGAAAACTTTGCACGCCGATGCACGGCACGGCGACGGCCACGCGCGGATCGGCGGCGGCGGTGAGGTAGGTCTCGATGCCGCCCTTGGAAAAACCGATGAGCCCGATACGGCGGGCGTCGATGTCGTCGCGCGTTTCCAAATAGTCGATGAGCCGCATTACGTCCCACGCGGTGTCGTAGAAGAACGGCAGCTCCTTGCCCGTGCGAAACGTGCGCAGGATGGCGTCGACGTATTCGGTGGACTTGGCCTCCTTGCCGGCTTTGGTGCGCGCGCCGTGATAGCGCCCGTCGATCGCGATGCCGACGAAGCCGGCGCGCGCGAGTTCGGAGAGATAGGCGCGCTGGCTCGCCTTGTTTCCACCGGTGCCGTGGAGAGAAATGACGACGGGCCGGCGGCCGGTGGAGGCGGCAGACTTGATGAGGATGCCCGGCACACGCTGCCCCGCCTCCGTCGCGTAGGTGAACGCGATTTCGGCGAGGCCATCCTTCGCGGTCGGTGCGCTCGCTTCGGCGGCCAGTGCGACGCGCGGGCGATCGATCAGTTTGAGAAACGCGGCGCGCGAATCGGCGGCGCGGGCGGAGCAGAGCGTGAGCGCCGCGAGGACGGCGAGTGTGAGCCGGTGCATGGTGCGGGTGATCGAGCACGCCTTGGCGGCGAGGGCAAGCGGGCAGCGCGGGCGATGGAAACGCGATCGCGGCCCGCGCGCTTGCCCTGCGGATGCGGCGCCCGCAACTTCGGCCACGCATGGCCAAGCGCCGACAACTCCGCGGTTTTGACCTCAAGCAGCTTGAGGGGGTGGACCATCTCATCGGCGTCGATGAGGTGGGGCGCGGTGCGTTTGCCGGTCCGGTGGTGGCGGCGGCGGTGGTGGTGTCGCGCGAGTTTCTGGAGAGCCGCTGGGCGGTGGTGAAGGGGGCGCGCGTCAACGATTCGAAACTGCTCACGGCCGCGCAACGCGAGGAACTGTGGGCGGAGTTTGAGGAGTTGGCGGCGGCGGGAAAAATCCACGCGCACCACGGCCTCGCGGGCGTGGCCGAGATCGCGGAGTTCAACATTCTCGGCGCCACGAAGCTCGCGATGCGGCGCGCGCTCGGCGGGATTTATCCGCCGGAGGCCTTTGCGGTGAAGCGCGACGAGCCGGATTTGTTTTCAAGCCTCGAGGAGCGCGCGAGTTTTCAGCCGACGGTGGCGGCGCGCGTGATTGTGGACGGGCTGCCGTTGCGCGGGTTTCCCTATCCGCACCGCGCGTTCGTGAAGGGCGACGCGCGCTCGCTCTGCATCGCGATGGCGTCAATCGTGGCGAAGGTGGCGCGGGATCGGATGATGGTGGCGATGGAGGCGCAGTTTCCCGGCTACGGTTTCGCGCAGCACAAGGGCTACGGGACGGAGGAGCATCGCGACGCGGTGCTGCGGCTCGGGCGCTGCGCGGAGCACCGCGAGGCGTTTCTGCGAAAGCTGCTCGCCGTGCGCGTGGATCCCGCGCAAATGGAGTTTCTGGGATGAGCAAAAGCGCCGGCAAAAAAAACTCCTCACTCGATCGCGTGCTCGGGCGGCTCGACACTCTCGACTCGGTGAACCTCGCGAATCTCGTGCAGCGGCTCGCGCGCGAGCGCGGGGTGTTCGAGGAAATTTTCAACACGCTGCAGGAGGGCATCCTCGTCGTGCGCGACGATGGCGCGATCGAGTATGCGAACACGGCGGCGCAGCGGCTCATCGGGCTCGGGGGTGACGAGCTGGCGGGGCAGACGCTGTGGCGGCTCGTGCCGGGGCTGCACACGTCGCTCGGTGCGGCGCTCGATGACGAGAGCGGGACGGCGGCACCCGTCGTCGCGCGGGAATTTGAACTGACCTACCCGGAGCCGCGGATGGTGCGGCTCTATATGGTGCCGTTTCGCGCGGCGGGCGCGACGCCCGCGCGGCGTTTCGCGGTGATTCTCACGGACGTGACGAAGGATAAGCAGACGACCGCAGCGCGAATCGAGGATGAGCGCACCTCTTCGATTCATTTGCTCGCCGCGGGGGTGGCGCACGAGCTCGGCAATCCGCTCAACTCACTGACGATTCACCTCCAGCTGATGGAGCGGAAGCTGAAGAAACTGAAGGCGACGAAGGACGCGGACTCGCTCGCCGAATCGGTGCGCGTGTGCCGCGACGAGGTCACGCGGCTCGACGGCATCATCACCCATTTCCTCGAGGCGATCCGGCCGCGCCCGCCGGATTTGGCGGAAACCGATCTCAACGAAGTGCTCGCGGAGGTGCTGCGGTTTCAGCAGCGCGAGCTGGCCGACCGCGGCATCGCGGTGGAGGCCGAGGCCACGGAACTCCCGCGCGTGCTCGCGGACCGGAACCAGTTGAAGCAGGTGTTTTTCAACGTGACGAAAAACGCGATGGAGGCCATGCGCCCCGGCGGAAAACTGAAAATCAAGTCACGCGCGGACGACGACTCGGTTTTCCTCCTGCTCGCCGATTCGGGCAGCGGGATCAAATCCGAGGACTTGGTGCGGCTCTTCCAACCCTACCAGACGACGAAGACCGGTGGTCACGGGCTCGGCCTGATGATCGCGCAGCGCATCATGCGCGATCACGGCGGGCAAATCGGGCTCGAGAGCAAGGAGGGCGTCGGCACGATCGTGACGCTGCAGTTTCCGCGCAAGGATCGACGCGTGCGGATGCTCGGCGGTTGAACGCGGCGCGCAACGCGCGCGCCTCCGGGTTCAGCGTTCGACCTGCGTCGAACGGATCTCGGTCGTGGTCGGCGTGGGCGGAGGGGAGTAGGACGGGGCGGAATAGGACGCCCCCGGAGGCGAATACGAGGGTGCCGAATAAGACGATGACGACGACGAGGGCGGCGAATAGGACGATGAGGAAGAGGTCAAATCGGAGCGCGAGTAGGATGAGTCGGATTTACTGTGGCTCGAATCGCTCCGCGAGTAGGTGCGGTCCGAACCGGAGCTGGAGCGGTCGGAGCGGGCCTGGGAGCGCTCGGCATTGGACGGATTGTATTCGGTCGTGGTGCGGTTGGAACTTGAACGCGAGCCACCCGAATCGGGATTGGAACTGGAGTTGGAGTTAGCGTTGGAAAACATGCGGCTGAACCACGACGACGAATGGTCGCTCTGCGATGCGGTCGGCTCACTCCGCGCAGAGCCACGATCCGAGTAGGACCCGCGCCCGCTGTTGGACTGGCTGCGATCCGAGTAAGCTTGGGAGCGGTCGTTGTTGGCCAAGCCGCGCTGGGAGACAAACTGGGCGGAACCGCCGGGGAAGGAGGCGGGTCGGCCCTCGGACGGCGGATAGGCGACACGATCCAAAGTCGCGGGCTGGACGACGGGTAGCGCGGCGAGCAACGGCGGGCACCTGACGGGTTCACCGGGCGGATGGATGCGATGTCCCGGATGCGGATGCGTGCCGGGAGGAGTCACCGGCGTCGATGGCACAGGCTTGCGCGGATTGAGGGTTGGCGTGCCGTAGGTATAGCCATCGTAGTAGGCGTTGCCGTAGCCGTAGTAGGAGCTGCTGTCGAAAGCGTAGAGGGAACTCATAAACCCGGCCCCGAAACCAAACGTGGTGGGATATCGCCCGCCGCTGAACGCGAGCGCCGAGGACGAGGAGGAATTCGTCAGTTTGTTGGAGCGGACACTCACAATCACCGCGCGACCCGAGCCCTCGGCGTCCGTTTCATCCGGGAAGAAATCCACCCGAATGATTCGGTCGGCGAGATAGATATCCGTCACGAGCAACGCGCCGACATCCGCGAGTTCCTTGGCGAATTTTTTCTGGAGCGCGGCCCACTGGCCGGGTGTCGGTTGCAACCCGCCGTGCACGCTGACGGCGAGTGCGTAGGTGATGGTGCGGGGCGCGGCGTAGGAGCGTGCGAGGGGGCGGGGGGTCGTCGTGTAGCAGCCTGAGACGACGAGGACCGCGAGAGAGAGAACGACGAGCGGGGCGAAGAGGCGGGTTTTCATAACGATGAAGTGGGTGACGGCCCTCTAACTAATCGTCACCGTCGCACGAACCGGACAAACTATCGAGCGATATCTGCCGGAGGGGGATGCCGCGGTTATTTCTGCGCCTTTTCGAATTCCTTGCGCAGCGATTGAGCGATGATGTTTTTCACGATCACGATCTGCTGATCCTTTTTGCCGCCGGAGCGCACGGAGAGTTTCAGGGGGATTTCGTCGCTGGTCACGCCGAGCTGGGAGATCATCGGCTCCAGCAGGGCTTTTTCCCCGGCGGCGATCGTAAGCTTGGGCGGTCGCACGGCGAAATTCCCGAGATCGGAATTCACTTCGGTGACTTCGATTTCGATCGGCTCGGTGCCTTTGTTCTCGAAGAGGACGCGGAGCGTGACGGGCGGCATCGGGCTGCCGGCGGCGCGGCGCGCGCGGGCCTGGCGCATGTATTCCGCCATCGCCTCCTTCTGCTCCTCCTCGGAATCGCCGCCACCGATGTTGTAGACCTCGCTGAACGCACCGGCCTCGTCGCGTTTGCTGCGCTTTTCGTCGTAGACGCCGTCGCGTTTGCCGCCCGGCCCGTTCTTGACCCCGCGATCGAAGCCGCGGCTGACGGTGGCGAGTGCGCTGATTTTACCGTCAAGCAGGGTGCCTTCCCCGCGCATCGCGACCGGACGCTCGACGGACTGCTTCGTCGCCTCCTCCATCATCAGATCGCGCGGCCCGTTGTGGGAGTTACATCCCGCGGCACCAAGTAAAACGATCGCGAGTGAGGAGATGAGGGAGAGGGTCGGGAGCAGCGCCGGGTTCTTCATGGGATTCGTTCGACGCGAAGCGGAGGCGAAGGTTGCAGCGAACGCAAGGTCGCGCCGTGACAGGCCGAATCTTTCTGGCGTCTGCGGCGTCTTGCTGCACACACACAATGCGCGACGCATGGAATCAACTTCAACGACAGCGCTGGCCAATCTCGTTCGGCGGGCCCAGAAGGGCGAAGAATCCGCCCTGCGTGAGCTCATCATCAGCTACCAACACCGCATCGCGGGGTTCGTTTACGCCATGACCGGCCGCAGCGATTACGTGGAGGATCTGGCGCAGCAGGTTTTCATCAAGATGGTGCGCGCCATCGACCGCCTGCAGGCGCCGGCGCAATTCGAGTCGTGGCTCTTCCGGCTCGCGCGCAACACCTGCATCGACCAGTTGCGCCGCCAGAAGCTGCGACGGATTTTCCTGCCGTTCGGCGAGGAGCACGAAAATATTCCCGAGCCGCCGGGCGCGGTGGATTCCGAGGAACTCGACGCGCTGCGCCATGCGCTCGCGCAACTCCGTCCGCAGGATCGCGCGCTCCTCGCCCTCGTGCAAGAGGGCCGCAGTCATGCGGAAATTGCCGAAACTCTCAACACCAGCGTCGCCGCGGTGAAAGCTCGCCTCCACCGTGCGCGAGAGCACCTTCGCGAGCACTACCAACCTGAACATGAAAACTGAAGCCTCTGCCTGGCGTGCCCTGAACGCCCACGCCGCCGCCCAGCTCCGCGGTGGATTTGCCGACCGCGCCCTGCGCGCCGCCCATGGCCCCGCGGCCGTGACGTGGCGCGCGTTTTTCACCGTTGGTGCGCGCAGCCTGCGACCCGGCTTCGCGGAACGCGTGCTCCGCGCGGCGCGGGTGGCGACCGACATTCCCTCGCTGGCGAGCCACTTTGCCCTGAGTGCGTCGATCGCCGCCGTCTGCCTCAGTGCGGTGCTCTTCGTCCATCAGCGCAATGTCGATGCGGCCGATGCTCGCAACCTCGCCGAGTGGCAGCGGCTCGTGCAGGCGGCGGACGATCCCGATTCGAACATGCTATGACGCAGCGGATCATCGTTTCACTTCTGACGGTGGTGATCTTCCTCGCGGGCTATGGGGCGCGGGTGTGGACCGATCCCCGCCAGCCCGTGCCGCCGGCACCCGCGGCACTCGCACGGGAATATGCGGGGCAGGCCGCGCCCGCAAGCGGCGCCAAGGCCAAGAACCAGCCCGACCGGGCCAAGCTCGTCGCGGAGATCGAAAAACTCCGCCCGCAAATCGCGGCCTATTCCACGCAGGTCGACGAGATCTATGGCGAATTTGAGCGTGGCCTTGTGCAAATTTTGAATCCGCCACAGCGGGAGAAATTCGCCGTAAACCAAAAGAAAAGAAATGACCGGGACGCCAAACGACTGGCGGATCGCGCCCCGCTTTCCGACGAAGATATTCAAAAAGCGCAGGACCGGCCCATGACCTCGATTTATTGGATGATCACCGTGACTCCGTTTCTGGACATGTTGACCAAGGAATACGGCCTGGATGCCATGCAGCAGTCTGAAACGCGGGCTCTGCTCGCCCTGCGCCGAAACAAGTTCATCGCCCTGTTTGACGCCACGCCGCACCCGAGCATCCGGCTCAGCCGGCTCGCGCCGCTTATCGAACGGGTGACGCCACCCGCGAAATAGGGTTCGCGGTGTCGGCGGTCCGAGTTCCAGCAGTTTTTGGCGGGCGCGAATTTTGATGGAGCACGGCGCAACGGTCGCCACAGTCATCGCATGGCGAAATCTCCGCTCGCAGGTCTCACGGTGCTGGTGCTCGAAGACGAAGTGCTGCTGCGCAAGCGGCTCGCGGGGTTTCTCGAAAAGGAAGGGGCGGAGGTCACCGCGGTAAATAATGTCGCGGCGGCGCGGCAGGCGCTGGAGTCGGCGACGTTCGAGGCCGCCGTGATCGATGTGAACCTGCCGGATGGGCGCGGCACGGATTTGTTGCGGGACAAACTTTTCCCGCCGACCACGTGCGTCATCGTGATGACGGCCGAGGGTGGCGTCGCGGGCGCGGTGGAGGCGGTGCGCGCGGGCGCGGCCGACTACCTCGTGAAACCCTTCGATGTCGAGGAGCTGCCCGTGCGGCTGGCGCAGGCACGGCGCAGCCGGCAGGCGAAACGCGCGGATGAATTCCGCCGCACGCAGGAGAGCGAGTTGGTTTTTGGCGAGAGCCTGGCGGCGGTGCGGGAGCAACTCGCCAAAATCACGACGGCGGACCGCCGCTTGAGCGGCCACTTGCCCCCCGTCCTGATCGAGGGCGAGACGGGCACGGGCAAGACCGCGATTGCGCGCTGGATTCATCGCCACGGTCCGCGCGCGGATGAGCCGCTGATCGAGTTGAACTGCTCGGCGCTGCCCGACGCGCTCGCCGAGTCGGAGTTGTTTGGCCACGAGCGCGGTGCGTTTACCGATGCCAAGGCCGCGCGCATCGGCCTGATGGAGGCGGCGGATGGTGGCACTTTGTTTCTCGACGAATTACCGAGTCTGGCGTCCGCCCTGCAGGCCAAACTTCTCACGGCACTCGAAGACCACATGCTGCGTCGTGTGGGCGCGTCGCGGCCGATTGCCGTCGATGCGCGCATCATCGCCGCCACGAACGCCGACCTCGGCACGCTCGTGGCCGAGGGGAAGTTCCGCGCCGACTTGCTGCACCGGCTCGATCTGTTTCGGGTGCGGCTGCCGCCGTTACGCGAGCGGGGGAAGGACATCATCGTGCTGGCGGAGGAATTGCTCGCGCGGGTTTGCCGCCGCTACGGGCAAAAACCGTCCGCGATTCCGGCCGAAGGTCGCGCACGCCTGCTCGCGCACCGCTGGCCGGGCAACGTCCGCGAGCTCGCCCACGAGATCGAGCGGGCCGTGGTGTTCGGCGGCGAGCAAGGCATGACATTTGCGCATCTCGGCGGCGGGCCGCTGGCCGGTGGCGGCGGGAGCGGCGCGTGGTTGCGCGCGGATTTTGTTTTTCCCGAAAACGGGTTCCTCATGGAGTCCGCGATCGACGAGCTGGTGGCCAAGGCGGTGAAGCAAGCGGGCGGAAATGTTTCGGCCGCCGCGCGACTGCTGGGCGTTTCGCGCGATGTCGTGCGTTACCGGCTCAAGGAGGGGCGCATTCAAGGATCAATTCGAATTAGGGTTTGATATAAGGAGCTGATGGAAACGCTCGGCGGGGGAGGCGTCGTGGAGGATTTTGCGGGGGCGTTCGTTGAGCATGTCCTGGATGGAGCGGAGTTTTTGGTATGAGA
>JANXSC010000497.1 GCA_025352845.1 Opitutaceae bacterium | reverse complement strand
CGCGGGGTGAGGGCACCCCGCCTACAGCTGTGCGGCTGGGCTGCGCTCGTGGCGTTCGCCTTCGGCGGCCCGATGCGCGCGGAGGAGCGGGCACTGCGTGATGCGGTGCTCGTGCCGGCCGGGAGCTACGCGCCGTTGCTGCGCGAAAAAGATGAACCGGAGCGCGTGCCGGTCGCGGCCTTCTGGCTCGATGTCCGGCCCGTGACCAACGCGGAATTTCTCGCCTTCGTCCGCGCCCAACCGGCTTGGCAGCGGTCGGCGGTGAGTCCGCTCTTTGCCGATGTCGGCTACCTCGCCGACTGGGCCGGCGATTTGGAGCTCGGGCCAAATGCACCGGCGATGGCACCGGTGGTGCGTGTCTCGTGGTTTGCCGCGCGCGCGTTTGCACGGGCGCAGGGGAAACGACTGCCGACGACGGCAGAGTGGGAGCGGGCGGGGGCGGCGGGATACAGTGTGGCCGTGGGGGCGAGCGAGCCCGGTTTCGCGGCGGAGGTGCTCGCGTGGTTTGCGCGGCCGACACGGACGCCGTTGCCCGCCGCCGGTTCGGGCCGGCCAAATTTCTTCGGCGTGCGCGATCTGTTTGGACTGATCTGGGAGTGGGTCGACGACTTCAACACCGCGATGGTCACCGGTGAGTCGCGCGCCGACACCGGACTTGAGCGCAATTTGTTCTGCGGCGCGGGGACGGTCGGCGCGCGCAATCCTTCCGACTACGCAGCGTTCATGCGCGCTGGTTATCGGAGTTCGCTGCGCGCCAACTACGCCGTGCCCAACCTCGGCTTCCGCTGCGCCCAATCACCATGAAAAACTCCATTGTCTGCCTCGCCCTGCTCCTCGCTTCGACCGGTTTCGCGGCTGCCCCCGTGGTGCCGCCTTGCTGCGCCGTCGAGGAGAAAGCCGGCGCACCGCTGAGCACACGCTCGATCTATCAGCTTGATGCGACCTGGACCAACGACGCGGGCGCGACCGTGCGGCTCGCGGCGTTGCGTGGTCGGCCGGTCGTGCTCGCGATGTTTTTCGCGCAGTGCGAATACGCCTGTCCGATTCTCGTGCAGGACATGCAGCGGCTGCGCGCAGCGCTGCCGGCGGACATGCGCGCTCAGGCGCAGTTCGTGTTGGTGAGCTTTGACACTGCGCGCGACACATCGGCCGCGCTGAAAGCCTATCGCGAGCGGATGACGCTTGACCGCGGGTGGACGCTGCTGCGCGGCGATGCGGCTTCCGTGCAGGAACTCGCGATGCTACTCGGCGTAAAATTCAAGCGGGACGCGCGCGGGCAATTCTCGCACTCCAATCTCTTCACGATTCTGAACCGCGAGGGCGAAGTCGTGCATCAGCAGCTGGGGTTGCAGGGCGATGGCTCAGACTCCGCCAAAGTTCTCGGTCGCTTGTCGGTCCCTTGATCTGGCCGGGGCGTTGAGTCCGGCATTGCCCAGACCGCAGACGCTGCAGAATGCCTCAATCTCGCGGCGCGAGATTTCCGCGAGCACGAGGTTGAGTTCCGCAAACGAGGCGTCGCGCTCGAGCGGATCGAGATCGAGGAGCGCGACCTGGGAGAGGACGAGCGCCTCGCGCATCGCTTGCTCACCCGCGGCGAAGTAGCGCAGGAGGGGATTACCTCCACACGAGCAGTCCGCCGAACTGTGATCATTCGGACGGTGATGACTTGCGCGCTGTCTGGAGAGCGGGTGCGAGAGGGCGGCGTAGATTTCGTCGAGGGTCCAGTCGATGAGATGAACCAACGAATCGGGATGCCCGAGGGGAGTGGTGACGGGCTCGGTGCGGAGCAATGTCTCCCAGTGTTGGCGCGTTTCCGGCCGCCGTTCGCGCAGTGCGGCGGCGAGTGATTCTTGCATGAGGAATACTAGCCAGGTGGTCGCGGCCGCGCTCCGCACCACTTGGCCAGCGCTGCGCATGTCTTGCCTGCGCGCGCCCGTCGTTTTCCCGACCTTTCGTAGCGTTGGGATTTTCGTAGGGCTCGACCTTGGTCGATGCCCAGATCGGAGTGCGCCTGCCATCAGGCCTGACCAAGGTCAGGCCCTACCGGGCCAAATGCAAAGGGCCGTTGGCCGTTACTCGACCGGCCGCGTCTCGACCCAGCGCATGGCGTGGCGGACGAGCGCGGTCACATCCTTCAACGCGAGTTTCTCCTTGATGTGACCGCGATGGACATCGACGGTCTTGGAACTGAGGTTGAGCTGGCCGGCGATTTCCTTGGTGCTCAGGCCGAGACCGATGTGTTGGAAAACCTCGAACTCGCGATCGGTGAGTTTCTCGATGGGCGAATTGGAACCGCGCGGCCGGCGGCTGGAGACATTGTCCAGAATCCGGTCCGCGACGCGCGGGCTCACGTAGCGCTCGCCCCGCAGCACCTGCCGGATCGCGGCGAGGAGATTTTCGCCGCCGGCCTCCTTCATGATGTAGCCGCGCGCGCCGGCGCGCAGCGCCCGCTCGGCGAAGACCAGTTCGTCGTGCATCGAGAGCACCAGCACCGCGAGCTCCGCGCGCGCCGCCTGCAGATCGCGGATGAATTCGAGGCCGCTGCGGCCGGGCATCGTGAGGTCCGTCAACACGAGGGCGGGCGTGGTCTTGGCGAGTGCGGTGAAGGCCTCGGTGGGATTGCCCGCCTCGCCGCACACGCGCAGGTCCGCCTGCCGCTCGATCAACTGTGCGAGCCCCGCACGCATGAACGGATGATCGTCGACGATCAAGATGCCGTGGCGCGGTGCGGCCGCGGCGGACGGAGGCGATGACTTCGCGGGTGGTTTCATTTTTTCAGCGGCAGCCGGCAGGTGACGACGACGCCGCCCTTGGGTTGGGACTGGATCGCGAGCTCGGCGCCGATGACGTGCGCGCGATACCGCATCAGGCGCAGCCCGATGCCGCGCGGTTTGAGGCGAGCCTTGGGCAGACCACGGCCGTCGTCGGTAATCTCGAGCGCGAGCGCGCCGCCTTCGACCGCGAGCCGCAGGGTGATGCGACGGGCGCGCGCGTGCTTCACCGCGTTGTTCATTGCCTCCTGCGCAATGCGAAAAAGATGGCCGGCGGCAAATGGATCGGCGACGGCGACGGGTGTGGGGCA
>JANXSC010000492.1 GCA_025352845.1 Opitutaceae bacterium | reverse complement strand
GACATCGGCTGGGTCACCGGTCACAGCTATGTCGTCTACGGTCTGCTCTCGAACGGCGCGACCGTCTTCATCTACGAGGGCGCGCCGAATCAGCCCGAGCCGGATCGTTTCTGGCAGATGATCGACCGGCACAGCCTCACGATCCTCTACACGGCTCCGACCGCGATCCGCGCATTCATGCGCTGGGGCGACAACTACGTGAACCGCCACCGGCTCGACTCGCTGCGCCTGCTCGGCTCCGTCGGAGAGCCGATCAATCCCGAGGCTTGGATGTGGTATCACACCATGATCGGAAAAAAGAAATGCCCCATCGTGGACACGTGGTGGCAGACTGAAACCGGCTGCATCATGATCGCCCCGATGCCGGGCGTGACCGCAACGACACCGGGTTCGGCCACGCGGCCGTTTTTCGGCGTCGTGCCCAAGGTCGTCGACGACCAGTGCAACGAGGTGCCGCGCAACACGGGCGGCAAACTCATCATCACGCAGCCGTGGCCCTCGATGCTGCGCACGCTCTGGGGCGACGACGAGCGCTACAAAAAAGCCTATTTCGGCGAATTTCCCCTCCGTCCGGAAATCTATTTCACCGGCGACGGCGCGCGACAGGACAAGGACGGCTACTTCTGGATCGTCGGTCGCATCGACGACGTGCTCAACGTCTCCGGTCACCGCATCGGCACCGCGGAAATCGAGAGCGCGCTCGTCTCGCACCCCGCCGTGGCCGAGGCCGCGGCGGTCGGCCGCCCCGACGAACTCAAGGGTCAGGCGCTCGTCGTCTTCGTAACCGTCAAATCGGGCGTGACCGCCGACGAAGCCCTAAAAGAACAACTGCGCGCCCACGTCGGCAAGGAGATCGGGTCGCTGGCGAAACCGGATTCGATTCGCTTCGCGGCGAGCTTGCCCAAGACGCGCTCCGGAAAAATCATGCGGCGCATTCTCAAGGAGATCGCCGCCGGCGGCGAAGTGAAGGGCGACACGACGACGCTGGAGGATTTCAGCGTGGTCGCGGCATTGCAGGCGGAAGAGTGAGAGGCCGGCTCCGGGCATAGCGCGGTCAGCCTGACCGCGCTTTTCGAACCAACACGGGCAGGCTGCCCGCGCTACGTGGCGGCAGTCTGAGCCTGCTTACTTTCCCGTTGCTGCGCCTGTAACGTTCGCGCTTCACTCGCGTCCTCTCCCTCCCCATGCCGCCCTCGGGTTTCAGCAGCCGTTCCCGGTCTGCCTTTACGTTGATCGAGTTGCTGACGGTCCTCGCCGTCCTCGCGATTCTGGCGACGATCTCGATTGGCGCGGTGCGCGGGGCGAAGGAGCGCGCCTCCATCGCGCAGGCGCGTTCGGAGCTGGCGGCGCTGGCGGCGGCGCTGGAGGAATTCAAACGGCTCTACGGCGACTATCCGCAGCTCGGCGAATTTGCGCAGGCGCCCGTCACGCCGACCGGTGTCACCGCGGCCCTGCCCAACGGCACGGGCCCCGGTCTCAGCATGGCGCAGGCGAAGCTGTTCAATTGTCTCACCGGGGTTTTTGGCCCGCGGGCTTTCACCAATGCCGACCGGATCAACGGCCCGAACCTGCTCCCGCCGCAGTTTGCCGACGCCGTCAAATACATCAACGGCTCGTTGACCAACCAGTATCTCGTCCCGGTGAGCAACGCCCCGAACCCGCCGACGAAGACGGAGCAAAACGTCAGCCTCCTCGACCCGTGGGGGCACCGTTATCTCTACTACTACAAGAACGCCCGCAACGCCGCCGGGTGGCAGGCGCCCGGCTATGTGCTGTATTCGGCCGGCCGCACCCTCGCGCCCAATGGCACCCAGACTCCCCCGATCAATCCCACGACGGGTTTGCCGCTCGCCACGCAGACCGCCGAGATGGCCGACAACATTTACGCCAATCCTTGAAGCCATGAAAAATTTCCGTTCCCGCCCGCATTCCGCTCCCCGCCGCGGCGCGGCTGGCTTTACCCTCATCGAGGTCCTCACGGTCATCGCCATCATCGGCATCCTCACCGCGATTCTCATCCCGACAACCTCGTCCGCCCGCACGGCCGCCAAAAAAGCCAAGACCCGCGGCCAGTTCGCGCAGTGGGGCGCGGCCATCGAGGGGTTTCGGCAGGAGTATGGTTATTATCCGACGTTTGAGACCACGGGTGCCGGCCTCAACAAAGTTAACGGCAACACCGCCGGTGCCGCCAGCCTCACGGCCGTGCATCGCTTCTACGAGACGCTCGTCGGCACCCGCCGCGATGGCACCGCCCTGCCCACCACGACCACCGGCACGCCGCCGCCGCCGCAGGCACAGAACACCCGACGCATCCAGTTCATCACGTTTACGGAGGCCGACATTGTGCCGATCAACACGACCGATCCCACCCTCACGGTGAAGCGCGGGCTCATCCGCGATGCCTTCGACAACACCGACATCGCTGTGCTCGTGGACCGCAATCTCGACGGCTCGATCAAGTTCGGCGGCACGGGCGGCGATAGCATTGCGAGCCTGCCGTTGGTGCGCCCGGCCGACAATACGGCCGGACAGGCACTCGCGCCCAGCACGACGGATTTTCCCGCTGCGGCTCAGGGTGGGGTGCGGACCGGCGTGCTCTTCTACTGCCTCCCGGCGCACGCGACGTCGAACGCCGACTTCATCTTCAGTTGGAAATGAGCCGACATCTCCCAGCTGCTGTTAAAAACGGCGACCTTCGGGTTGT
>JANXSC010000475.1 GCA_025352845.1 Opitutaceae bacterium | reverse complement strand
CCCGCCGCGCGAAAATCGACCTGAAGAAACTCCCCGCGCCGAAGTCGCATCCGCAGAAGGCGCTGCTCGCGGCCGCGATGAAGCGCTGCACCTCGGTCGCGAATGCATGGCTCGCGGAGCGGCTTGCGATGGGGCAACCCGCCTCGGCCAGCCAATTCGCCCGGCGGTGGATGCTGCGCGCGGAGGGGCGCGCCGAGGTGGAGAAGCTCGTCGCGAGGTGACGCGGGAGCGGACGGCCGCGCGGCGCCGCGGCCAAGCCGGCGGGGCCGGGGGCCCGGCCCGGCGCGTGAAACGCTCCGACCAATCCAGCCTTTCCGTTTGCAATGCGCGGGGCCGCCGCCCACGGTTTACCCGCCCATGGCGCTCTCATTTTTCACGAAGAACAAGAAGGCTCTTCAGGCCCGCTGCCGCGACGATTACGCGACGAAGATGCGGCTGAAATACGCGCCCTACTACCACGCCATGGAGGCCCAGAAGGGCACGACGGTGACGTTGCACGGCAAGGAGACAATCATGCTCTCCAGCAACGACTACCTCGGGCTCTCGTTTCATCCGAAGGTCATCGAGGCCGGGCGCGCGGCCATGCTCAAGTGGGGCACGAGCACTACCGGCGCGCGCACGTCCAACGGCTCGCGCGCCTACCACGTCGAGCTGGAGGAAAAACTCGCCTCCTTCCTCGGGCGCGAGGCGTGCCACATCCACGTCGCCGGTTATCTCTCGTGTCTTTCCAGCGTCGCCTCGTTTGCCCAAAAGGGCGACGTCGTCCTCGCCGACAAAAACATCCACTCCTGTCTCTGGGACGGCATCCGCCTCTCGATGGCAACGGTCGAGCGCTTCACGCACAACAGCCCCGACGATCTGCGCGAGGTGCTCGGCGCGGTGAGCCAGGATGCGCCGAAGATGCTCGTGATTGAGGGCGTTTACTCGATGGAGGGCCACATCGCCCGGCTGCCCGAGATCTCCGAAATCGCGGAGGAGAATGGCTGTTTCACCGTGCTCGACGACGCGCACGGCTTCGGCGTCCTCGGCCGCCAGGGCCGCGGCACCGTCGATCATTTCGGGCTGAACGAAAAGGTGGACGTGATCTGCGGCAGCCTCTCGAAATCGCTCGCCAGCACCGGCGGCTTCGTCGCCGCCTCGACCGAGATCATCGAATATCTCCGCACGCACTCGAAGCAGACGATTTTCTCCGCCGCGATCAGCCCGAGCCAGGCCGCGTGCGCGCAGGCCTCCCTCGAGATCATGCAGGCCGAGCCGGAGCACTTGGAAAAGCTCTGGGCCAACACCCGCAAATACCGCGCGATGCTCAAGTCCCTCGGCCTTGACACGTGGGAGAGCGAGACGCCCGCCGTCCCGATCGTGCTCGGCTCCAAGGAGCGCGTTTATCCGTTTTGGAAGGCCCTGCTCGAAAAAGGCGTCTTCACCGTCATGTCGATCGCGCCCGCCGTGCCCGCCGGCAAGGATCTCATCCGCACCGCCATCTCAGCGATGCACACCGAGGAGCAGCTCGAAAAGATCGCCGACGCGATGGCGTATGCGGTGAAAAAAATGTAGTCGGAAAATTGGGAAGGTGGGAAATTGGAAAAATGGGAAACCACACAATCCCCGATCGATTCCGATCTCTGTTTCCGTTTTCCAATTTCCCGCCTTTCCAATTTTCCGATCACCGCAGCGGCACCGCTTTTTCCTCCACACTCTCGCGGAGCATTTTCATCAAGGCGCGGTATTCCGTCGATGCGGTGTCGTTGCTGAAAAACCGGAAAATCACCACGACGCCCGGCCAGATTTTCAGTCCCGCAGTCAGGTGCAGGTATTCGCCGGGGGGTAATTTTTCTTTTCCGAGCAAGGTCGTGTCGGTGAACACGCAATAGGTTCCCGCGCCTGTGCGCGAATCCAGCTCCTCGAACTGCATGCCCTTCTCGCGCGACTGGCCCACGTAGTCGGCGAGCATCTCCACCATTTTTTCGCGGCGGGCGCGGGCACTGGTGAACTGCCCTTCCGGGTCCGGTAGAAACAGCAGCTCGACGCTGTAGCGATCCTTGGGATCGGCGAGCTTCATGGTGACGATGCTGTCTTCGTTCTTGCTCGTGACACAGCCGAAGCCCTCGGGCACGGCGACCACGAGCTTGCGGTTCTCGAAGAGGAACGCCGTTTCCTCGTGCGCCTTGGGCACAGCGGCAAAAGCCGACACCACGGATAACCCGAGCAATAAGAGCGACGCGAAGGGATTTTTCATGCGAGCCATGGGAAGCGAAATGCGACCCGCACGGCGCGCGAAGGTTGCATCCGGCCCATCCATTCCGCAAGCGGACGCGGCCACTACCGCAGGACCTTGACGCCGCTGGCGAGCAAAGTCTCGAAGCGCGGCTCCTCCATCTCGCGCGACACCGCGGCGACCTCGACCTTGGCAAACCCGGCCTTTTTCAAAAAACCGTGGAGCGCGCTCTCGGTGAAGCCGAGCCACACATCCGCGTAGAGTTCGCGCGCCTTCGCAAACGTGTGCTCGTTGAGATCGAGCACGAGGAGCTGACCGCCGGGCCGCAGAATCCGGAACGCCTCGTCCACCGCCCGCTGCGGGTGCTGCGCGTGGTGGAGTGCCTGGCTGAGGATCGCGAGGTCCACGGATTTATCGACGAGCGGGACGCTCTCGATGTCGCCCAGCCGGTAGATGAGGTTCGCGAGCCCGTTGCGTTTCGCGAGTTCGGTGCCGACCTCGATCATCCGCGGGGAATTGTCGATGCACCAGACTTGCCGCGCGCGGTGCGCGAGCAGCTGCGACACGAGCCCCTCGCCCGCCCCCAAGTCTGCGATGTCGATCGCGGGCGTGAGCCGGAGCGCCAGGTGCCCGATCGCTTCCCACGAGCGGCCGGGGCAGTAGTTTTTACCCAACCGGCCGGCGATGAGGTTGAAATATTGCTCCTGCGTGCGCCGCCGCTTCTGCAAAATGCGATTCAGGTTCTCGCGGTCCTCGGCCATCACCGGCTGTTCGCCGACGGACTCGATCGCGGCTTTCATCAGTGCGGCGGTTTTCGCCGTGAGGCCGGCGCGCAGCGAGTAGAACGCGTTCTTCCCCTCGCGCCGATCCGACACGAGGTTGACCGACCGCAACAGCGCGAGCTGCGACGAAATCCGCGACTGCCCCATCCCGAGAATTTCCTGCAGCTCCGCGACGGAAAGTTCCTCGCGTGCCACGAGCGTGAGCAGGCGCAGCCGCGTCGGGTCCGACAGCGCCTTGAGGATGTCCCACGAGGTGTTCAAGCGGCGGCGAGGCTGGGGCAGGGAAACAGGGAACGCAATTTTCTCCGCGCCCTCAGCCACGCAGCGCCGCGATCAACTGCCAAGCACCGTAGCCCATGATGAGACCACCCGACACATGGTTGAGCGTGCGCATCCCGCCATGCTGGATGCGCCAGCCGAACCGGGTGGCCGACGCACTCAGGATAAACCACCACGCGGCCGAGCCGACAAACACCCCGGCCAGCAGCAGAACCCCGGACCAAAACCCCGTCGAAACGTTGACCCCGACCGCCGCCAGAATCGCGAGAAAAGACACGATCGTGGAGGGGTTCATCAGGGTCAGCACCAGCGTGGAACCGAATGCGCCCGCCAGATTGGAGCCTCGGGCGGCCTTGGCCTCGGCGGTGGCCGGTTTGGCGAAGTAGGTCGTGAGTCCGGCCACCACCATGAAGAGCCCTCCGACCAACTGGAACTCGTTGCGATGCTCCAGCAGGGCGTTCGTCACCGCGGATAGGCCGAGGGCGGCCACCAGCATGTAGAGCACGTCGGCCACGGCCGCGCCCAGACCGGAAACGAAACCCACCACCCGGCCCTCCGCCAGCGAGCGCCGGATGCAGAGCAACCCGATCGGGCCGACGGGCACGGCCACCGAAAAACCGATCAACACGCCTTGGAGGAACTGGAGCACAGGAGCAGAAAAAAGGCGGGCCGCTCAGGCCCGCCGTGGAATTCGCCGGCGGCGCAGACGGGTTCAGCGCGCGTCCGCGAAGCGGCTGATTTTCACAATGGTGTAGTCGTCCTCGTTGCCGCCGGACTTCACCGTGACGGTGTCACCCGCTTTCTTGCCGAGGAGCGCGGCCCCGATCGCCGTCTTGTAGGAGATGATATTCTTGTCCGGATCGCCATCCCAGGCGCCGAGGATCGTGTAGGTGGTCGTGCCGCCCTTGGCCGAGCGCACATCAACAACCGTGCCAGCGCTGACCTGCTCGACGGAGGCTTCCTTGAAATCGGTGACGCGCGCGCGGCCGAGATCTTTTTCGAGGAGCGTCTTCTGGCCCATGAGCACCTGCTGGTCCTGCTTGGCCATCTTGTATTCCGAGTTCTCCTTGAGATCGCCGTGCTCGCGGGCGGTGGCGATGGCCTTGGAGTTTTCCGGAATCTTCTTCGAGACGATGGTCTCGTATTCCTCGCGCTTGCGATCGAAGCTGGCGCGCGAAACGAGGAGCTGCTCCTCCTTGCTCTCCGCATCGGCGGCGACGAGCGACTGAATCTTCGGAAAAATTTTGATGAAGCGGGCGAGCAGCGATTTCTTGGTCAGCTCCTCGAAGCCCTGGTTCAGCATCAGCGTGTTCGCCAGATCGCGGGCAGTCTCCGGATCCGCGGTCGAAAGCAAATCGGGGATGAGATCGGTGTCTTCGCTCAGGATGTCGCCAAGCGGGATGCGGCGCGCGCTCGAGGCCTGCAGCGCCTCGTAGTCGATGGCGAAGAAGATCGCGCTCAGCAGGCGCGGCGACATGAGCTCGTTAAGGAGTTTGGCGAATTTCTTCGAGTGCCGGTTCTTGACGATCCAGAGGAGCACGGGCGCACGCAGGTTCTGCTCGCTCTGCCAGCGCTTGAGCGTGGCGGCGAGCTCGTCGGCGTGATCGTGCTCGATGAGGAAATTGATGCACTCGGTCGTGAACTTGCCCTGCGAGGTCTTGAGCAGGTTGAAGAGGACATCGCGCGCCTCGATCGGGTGGGTCTCTTGGATGAGGTCGAGGAACCGCGACTGGAACTGCACCGGAATTTTTTCCGCAATGGCAGGGAGATCGCGCACATTGGCGATGAGCGAGGCCTGGCTCGGCTCGTAGTTTTGCTCCTGCCCCACGGCCTTCGCGAGATCGTCGCGCATGGCGGCACCATAGAGGCGCTCGGCGGCGTCGAGCTGGTTGGAGTCCTTCACGGCATCGGCCACGCCCTTGAGCACGACCGAGAGGTCGAGCTTCACGTCCTTCTTGCCAGTGGCCGCCATCAAATCTTCGGCCAGCGCAATGCGGCGGCGCGCCGAACGGGTGCCGACGAATTGCTCGAGAATTTCGTTCTCCACCGAGACCGGAACCTCGCGGACCACGTAGCACTCGGTTTTCTTTTCCGGCACCGCGACGCGCGGATCCTTGGCGACGGCTTTCTTGGCGACCGACCACCACTTCTTGAATTTCTCCTCGCCGACCACCTGCGCGAGCACGATCTCAAGTTCGATGACGGTGGCGGCGTTGTTGGGATAGGCTTGGAGCGCCTCGACCACGAGCTGCGCGGGATCGTCCGCGACGAGTTCGGCGATACGCTTGGTGTCGGTTTCCTTGCGCACGAGGAGGTGCTTCGCCGGCAGCACTTCCATGGTCGTGATGCAAAAGGCCGGGTCCATCGGGTGGCCTTTCTTGCCCTTGAAATCGATAATCAAGCGCTGCGCGGCCTCGTCGTATTTCTTGATTTGCCCGAAACCCCAGCTGCGATGCACCACGTAAGCGCCCGGTTCCATCGCCTCCAGTTTGGGCTTGGCCGCCTTAAGGGACGGCGTTTTGGCGATGAGCGCGGAGACGGCTTCGGAATTCATGGTTGCGTGTGTGAGGGCCTGAACGGGAGAGTTGAGCGGACAATGCCCAAGCTTGTCAAACTGAGTGTCAGAACTGCCCAAATGAACCTTTCGCACAGCAGACGGAGGTGCGCATGAGCGCGGCGCAGCCAGAATCGCTGCCGATGGCGGCGTGGCCCGCCGCCGCCCGGTTGATTGCCCAGTGGCTCGACCGACGCGAGCGCATCGACACCCTGCTCGACGCCCTGCCCCGCAGCATGCCTTCGGCCGAGCGAGCGCGGATGCAGCACCTGGTGCTCGGGGTGGTGCGGCATTTTGGAGCATCGATGCCGCCCTCACCCGGCTGGTTTCCCACGCCCCGCGCTTCTCCACGCGTGCGATCCTATTCATCGCCGGCTACGAACTCATCGAGGCCGCCGCAGCCGATGACTCCGGCCGGGTCGCAAAAATCGTCCACCACGCCGTCGAGCAGACCAAGTCACTCGCGAGTCCCGCCGAGGCCCGGCTCGTCAACGCCGTCACCCGCAAGCTCGCCGCCGCCCTCGCCCAACCCGCGCCCACCCTCAACGTAAGCGCAGCCGAACTCGGCGCCTATTTTTCCCATCCCGAGTGGCTGGTGCAAACTTGGCTCACGTCATTCGGCCCCAAGTTCACCCGCGCGTTATTGGAGTGGAACCTGAAACCCGCGCCCGTTTACGCCCGATGGCGCGCCCAGGGCGCAACCCTGCCACCCGTCTCGGTCCTAAAACCGACCGCCTGGCCCGGTCTCTACGAGGTCCCCTCCGGCCAATGGTCCCACATCGAGCCGTTGCTCAAGGCCGGGAAAATTTACCTGCAAGACCCCTCGACCTGCATCCCGGTTGAACTCCTCGACCCCCAGCCCGGCGACCACGTGCTCGATCTCTGCGCGGCCCCCGGTGGCAAAAGCCTCCTCATCGCCGACACGATGTTGAAATCGGCTGCGCCCGACGCGACCCCGTCGCCACTCGGCCGCATCGTCGCCGTCGATCTCCCCGGCCAGCGCATCGATCGGTTGAAGGAAAATCTTTCGCGCGTCTCTGGCATCGAGGTCGCGCTTGTGCAGGCCGACGCGCTCGAAAATCTCACCATGGTCCTCCGCGAGCACAAGCTGCCCGGCGAATATTCCGCCGTGCTCGTCGACGTCCCCTGCTCCAACACCGGGGTGATCCGCCACCGCGTCGATGTGAAGTGGCGGCTCCAGCCGACCGACATCAAGAAGCATTCCCAGCAGCAGCTCTCACTCCTGCACGCCGCCGCGCGCCTCGTCGCGACGGGCGGACGGCTCGTGTATTCGACGTGCAGCGTCGCGGCCGAGGAAAACGAGCAGGTCGTCCAGGCCTTCCTCGCGAGCCAGGCCGGCGGCCCGTTTACGCTGGAGAAATCCGTCCTCAGTTATCCGTGGACGAGCGGCCACGACGGCGGCGGCGCGTTTTTGCTGCGCAAGGGCACGAGCTGAGAGTTGAAAGGTGAAAGACCCGGCTAGAAAGATCCCGGACTCCGTCTTTCACCTTTCAACCTTCAACTTTCAACTCCCAACCGCTGGTGCCGCTCACGGCACCAGCTCAGACACCCGCACGCGTTTCTCCGTCTCCGCGGTGCCGATCAAAAACGTCAGCGTGATCACCGGCGCGGTGGCGACGAGCTGCTCGTAACGCCGGAAATCCCACTTCGCGATCGGCTCGCCGTTGATGCGCGTCACGAGATCGCCCGCCACGATGCCCTCGGTGTCGGCGGGGGATTTCGGCACCACCCCCGCGATGCGCCAATACGCCGGCGTCTTCGTGAAACTCACGCCCGCGCTGCGCCGCGGCGGCGTCGCGATCGGCGCGCGCCCATCGCGGAAAAACGTCACGCGATCGCGCTGTTGGTCGAAGCTCACGGAGAAATGCCGCAGCAAACCGCCGCCAATCCCCGGCAGTTCATCCGTGAGATCGACGACCGGTTGCGGAAACGCCTGTCCACCCATCACGAGCGTTTCGGCGAGGCGGCCAATCTGCTGCGTGTGTTCGCCACTGAGTGTGCCGACTGTCGCGCCGACCACCGGGCCAAACGCGAAGCGCGGCTCGAGGCCCACAGGATTGAGGCTGAACACCGCATCGCTCCCCGAATCGATCAGCGCCACCAGCGAACGCTCGCCGAGGCGCACCGAGATGAGCGGAATTTTTTGTGCATCGTCGAACGGCACCGTCGTGCCCGGCAGCAGCGGCACCTCGCGCGCCGACTGGAGCAGCACGCGGCTGCCCGGATAGTCCAGCGTCAGCAGCAGCTCGCGGAACAGCGGGAAACCCAGCACGCCATCGATCTTCACGCCGAGGTGGGCCGAGAGCGCCGCGCAATCATAAATCAAAACATCGACATCCTCGAAGCGCGCCTCCCCGAGTTCGAGCCGGCGCACCGAGGCTCGCGGCAGCGTGGTGATTTTTCCATCCGCCCCCTTCACGCGGACCGGCGGCGTCCACGGCGGAACTTCCTGGCCCGGATAGCGCCGCGCCAGCGCCGCTGTCACGAGCGTCGTGGACGATCCCGTATCGATGAGAAACCGATACGGCCCGGTGCGATCCCACTTCACCTCGATCACCAGGTGATTGCCGATCGTCTGCGCCGGCAAAATCACGAGCGGCGAACCCAGCGTCGTGCGGCCGGGTTGCGGCGCGCGACGCGACGCGGCCGACGTGCAGCCCGCGACCAGCAGCGCGAGACCGGCGGCGCAGAGCCAGAAAAATACAAGACGCCTCCGGATCATTTCACCGGCTTGGGCAGGCGGAAACCGAGCGCCAACGCCACCAGCGCCAGCCCCGCTCCGCCCAAAAACACGCTCGCCGATCCGAAGCGCCAAAACACCACGCCGGCGAGCACCGGCGTGAAGGCGCGCGCCAACGCGCCGAGCGAACGGAAAATTCCCAGCACACGGCCCTGCTCCTCCGCGCTCGCGTAGAGCGAGATGAGCCCCGTCGTCGCCGGATTCACGAAACCCGATCCCAACGCCAGCAGCGCGAGCCCCACATAGAGCATCCACGGCTGCGTCGCGTAAGCGATCGCGACCAGACCGATCGACGTGAAGCCGAGGCCGAAAGTTAGCACGCGCACCTCGTCGGCCACCTTGAGCAGCTTCCGCACGATGAAGCCCTGCGTGACAATCGCGCAGAGCCCGAGGTAGCCGAGCAGGTAGCCGTTCTCCCGCGCCGTGTAGCCGAAACGGCTCGAGGCGAGAAACGTCAGCGCCGCCTCCATCGCGACAAATGAAACCGAGAAAATAAACGCCACGAGGTTGGCGCGCCGCACCGCCGGATTTTCCAGCCCGAGGATCGCCGAGATCGGATTGCGGAGCCGCGGTTCGACCGCGCCGGCGCGCGTCGCCGCCGAAAGCGTTTCGTTAAACCGCGCCGCGATCCACGCGAAGTTCACGAGGCACAATAGCAACGCGATTAGCGCCGGCACCGAAAACGGATTGATCCCGAAACGCACGAGGCCGGGGAATTGCTCCGCGAGATTCCAGTGCACCGAGAGCGCGCCGATCGTCGGCCCCGTCACGAGCCCGAGTCCAAACGCCGCGCCGACGAGTCCCATCGCCTTCGAGCGCTCTTCTCGCGTCGTCACATCGGCGACGGCCGCCGTCACCACGGAAATATTTCCGCTGAACCCGCCGCTCACGATCCGCGAGAGCAAAAACAGCCAGAACGAACCGCTCACCACCCACACGAGATAGCCGAGTGCCGTGCCGGAAACCGTCACGAGCAACACCCCGCGCCGCCCGCGCCGATCGCTGAGCGCGCCCCAGAATGGCGCGAAGACAAATTGCAGCAGCGAAAACACCGACGCGATCACACCGCCGAAGAGCACCGGCGCGTAGTTCGCGATCCCGAAAGCGTGGGCCAGCGCATCCGTCTGCCCCACCACCCAGCCCAGCACGCCCGCCCGCCCCTCCAGTTTCAGGTAATACTCCAGCAAGTCCGGCCCCAGCGGAAAGATGATCGAGAACCCGATCAGATCGATGTAGAGCGTGAGAAAAATCACCCCGAGCGAAAGCGCGCGCTTGGGACTGGGCGGGACGATGGAAGCGGCAGCGGTGGACACGAGGGAGGCGAAACGAAAGAGGAATGCCGCGGGGACGCCAAGGCCCAAAGGGACCGAACTCGCAGAGGGCGGAAGTCAGAACACTTCTCCGTCACAAACGTGCAGTCGGGTGGCGCACGTTGACCTCAACGCGCTGGTTTGAGAG
>JANXSC010000461.1 GCA_025352845.1 Opitutaceae bacterium | reverse complement strand
GGGGCCCGCGACGCGGGGCGAAACGTTCGGGCTCGGGTTACTTCTTCTTGGCGGCGAGCTTGGCCTTTTCCTTCTTGCGCTTGAGGTAGGCGGCGCGGCGTTTGCGTTTGATGAGCTTGTTCAGTTGTTGACCCATGGTGTGTGGTAGAGTGGAGGTCGATAATTCATAGCGAGTGGGACGAGTCAAGCGCCGGGCTGGCGCGGCGGTCTCCGGCGTCTTGACCCGCTGGCGCTGAGTCCGCCACCGTCACGCATGATCTCGAAACTGCTGCCCCTCGCAGTTGCCGGCTGGCTCGCCGCGCCGGTTTTCGCTGCGGAGTCCGCGCGCACGCTGACCACGTTTAAGAAACAGCATCTCGAAAATTTCTACTGGAGCGAAGGTGCCGCGTTCGGCGACCTCAACGGGGATGGCAAGCCCGACGCCATCTACGGCCCCTACTGGTTCGAAGGCCCCGACTTTACCAAGCGCCATGAAATCTACGCGCCCACGAAGACCACGACCGTGAAGGAAAACGACGGCACGTCGCGCACCTTCGCCGGCTGGCATGGCGGTATGGGCAACGCCAACGCCTACTCGAACGACAATTTCTTCACGTTCGTCTATGACTTCGACGGCGACGGCTGGCCCGACGTGCTCACCTACGGCCTCCCGCACACGCCCGCCTACCTCTACCTTAATCCGCGCGGCTTCGACACCCACTGGGCGCGCCACACCGTGCTCGACGAAGTGGACAACGAGTCGCCCACGTTCCTCGATCTCACCGGCGACGGCCGCCCCGAGATCGTCTGCGTGAACGGCGGCAACTTCGGCTACGCCTCGCCCGATTGGAAAAATCCGACCGCGAAATGGACGTTCACGCCCATCTCCGCCGGCGGCACATGGCAGCGCTACACGCACGGCCTCGGCGTCGGCGACATGAACGGCGACGGCCGCCTCGACGTGCTCTTCAAAGACGGCTGGTTCGAGCAACCCGCCTCGCTCGCGGGCAACCCGCCGTGGAAACTCCACAAATTCTTTTTCGCGCCCGGCGGCGCGCAGATGTTTGCCTACGACGTGAACGGCGACGGTCGCACCGATGTCATCACGTCGCTCGCCGCGCATGGTTTCGGTTTCGCCTGGTATGAACAGCTCGCCGAGCGCGGCGCCGACGGGGACCTCACGTTCAAGCCGCACATTTTTCTGAACAACGAGCCGCGCGAAAACCGCTACGGCGTCGCCTTCTCCGAAATCCACGCCGTCGAGCTCGTCGATATCGATGGCGACGGCCTCAAGGACATCGTCACCGGCAAATGTTTTTGGGCGCACGGTCCGCCCGGCACGAACATCGCCGCGCCCGACGCCGGTGCGCCTGCCGTGCTCTACTGGTTCAAACTCACGCGCCTCCCCGGCGGTGGCGTCGATTGGGTGCCGCACCTCATCGACGACCACTCCGGCGTCGGTCGCCAGATCGGTCTCGGCGATGTCAACGGCGACGGCCGCACCGACCTCATCATCGGCAATAAAAAAGGCGCGTTCGTCTTCACGAACGAGGCGCGCCGCGTGACGCCCGCCGAGTGGGAGAGAGCGCAACCGAAAGTGCTTTTTCCTGACGCCGAGAAAAATGCGCTCACCGCCCGCGACGTGGTCACTCACACCGCCCGACCCGGCGATGCGGCGAAGGCCACGAAAGCAACGGCCCCGAAGTCAGGCATAGGCGGCGCTGCACCCGTGCCGAATTCGAAGTGAGGAGAAAACCTCCTTCTCCGACTGGCATGAACCGCTCCCATGATCGACGGGCCTGAGCCGATTTCCTCACCCGCACCCGCGCCCCATCGCCGCCGGCCACGTTACGCCGGAAAAAATCCGCGCCATTTCGCGGACAAATACAAGGAACACGATCCCGCCCGCCACGCCGCCACTGTCGCGAAGGTGCTCGCCTCCGGCAAGACGCCCGCCGGCACGCACCGGCCGATCATGGTGGCCGAAATTTTAGAAACGCTCGCGCCGCAGCCCGGCGAGAGCGCGGCGGATTGCACCCTGGGCTACGGCGGCCACGCCCGGGAAATCCTCGCGCGCCTCTCGCCGGGCGGTCGCTTGGTCGGCCTCGACGCTGATCCCATCGAACTCCCGAAAACCGAGGCCCGCTTGCGCGCCCTGGGTTTCGGCCCGGAGATTTTCACGGCCCACCGCAGCAACTTCGCCGGCCTCCCGCAGGTGCTCGCATCCGCCGGCTTGAGCGGCGTCGATGTGATTCTGGCCGACCTCGGGATTTCCTCGATGCAGATCGACGATCCGGCGCGCGGCTTTTCCGTTAAACATTCCGGCCCGCTCGACATGCGCATGAATCCATCGCGCGGTCTGCCCGCGTCCGCTTTCCTTGCACGCGTCCCCGCCGCTGATCTCGCCTGCCTGCTGACCGACAATGCCGACGAGCCTCATGCCGCCGCGCTGGCCCCGCTGCTCGCCGGCCGGGTCTTCCGCACCACTACCGAGCTGGCCGAAGCAATCCGCGCCGCGCTACCGCGCGTGAACGATGACGCCGCCGACCTGTCCGTGCGCCGCGTCTTCCAAGCGCTGCGGATCGCGGTCAACGACGAGTTTTCCGCGCTCGACACCTTTCTCCGCGCGCTGCCGCAGTGCCTGAAACCCGGCGGGCGCGTGGCGGTGTTGACGTTCCACTCCGGCGAAGATCGTCGCGTGAAAAAAGCCTTCGCCGCCGGCCAGCGCGACGGCCACTACGCCGCGATCGCCGACGAAGTCATCCGTCCATCGCCCGGAGAGCAGAGCGCGAACCCGCGCTCCGCCCCCGCCAAATTACGCTGGGCCCGCCGCGCCGGCTGAAGTGGTGCCGGTCCTATCAGGTCGTTTCCTTCCTCCTCATTTCGCTCATCGTCGCCTTGTTGCCGGGTAAAGGATGAACCACCGGCGACCGCCCAAGCAAGTGGCCTCGGCTCGACGGCCTCGCCCGTTGACACTTTTTCGGCTCACTCTCACACCACGACCATGCCTTCGATCTCGGCTCATTTTCCGCTTTCTCACCAATGAACGCTATCCGTCGCTCCATTTTCCCTCTCGCTCTTGCCTGGCTCGGTCTCGGGCACATCTCGTTCCTCCTTGCTGCCACCGCGGGCACGACTTTCTCGGCGATCAAGACGGAACTTTCCGTCGATGGAACCCCGTGTGGTGCCGTCCAAGTTTGGCAGGGCGGCGAAGCCGTCGGCGAGGTCGTGATCGAGAGTGCCGTCGCCGGTGCGGCGCCGAAAAAACACATTGGAAATTTCCACTACGCCCCGGTTTCGGTCACGCTGCGCTATCCGCTTGCGGCGCCACTCATCACCCTCATCAACGACTTCCTCGGCAATCGTGCGACTCCGCGCACCGTCGCACTTTCCGATCTCGACTTAAACGGCAAGGTCCTCGCGTCCTCCGTCGAGGTCGCGAGTGCCACTCTCGCCGAGGTCAACTTCGCTGACCTCGACGGGGTCTCGAAGGTGAGGGCCGAGGTGACGCTCGTCTTTGAAGGCACCGTGCGCGCTAGTCCGGCGGTGGGAACAACGCCCGCCCGTTCGACTGGAATCACGAAAACCGTCCTCGCTTCGAATTTTTCTTTCCGGCTGGATGGAGCGTTGCCGACCGCCGTCGGTGCCATCTCGGCTTTCTCAGTAAAACGCCGGCCCTCCGCCGACGAGATCGGCACGTCTCGCGGCGTTGCGGCCCCAGGCCCGCTCGTCTTGTCCAACCTTGTCGTCACCGTGCGCGAAGCGCAGTCCGCGACGTGGAAAACCTGGGCCGACGATTTCTTAATCAACGGCAATCGTGCCGACAGTCAGGAAAGAAATGCCACGCTCGACCTCCTCGGACCTTCGCTGACGACCACGGAGTGTTCGTTCCAATTCTCCCACGTTGGTATCGTCCGACTGAGTCGAGTGCCGGAACCCCTCGGTGGACCGGTGCGGAAACTCGAAGCCGAACTCTATTACGAAACTCTCGCTCTCGGTGCCGCCGCTTCGACCGGCTCCACCCCCGCCGTCACGCCGCCGCCCGCGCCCACCAGCCCCGCCGCACCCGCGAAAGAACCCGTTACTCCTGTCGTCACGGATCCTGCGTCCCCGGCTGTCGCTGTCGATTCCGCCGATGCGGGCGGGCATGATCCGGCTGATTTCCCGCGTATCGGGTCCATCGTCAGAAAATCCTACTCCTCTGACTACCGCGAATCCTCCGCGACCGAGACCATCGCCTACACCTCGAAACTAGCGCCCAAGGAAATCGCCGCCGCCTACGTATCCGCCCTGAACCAGGCCGGCTGGGAGGAAAGCAAACGCAGCGAGACCGGCGACGCCGCCGGCGGCACCCAAAACCTCCGCCTCATGTGGTCCAAAAAACTCCAGAGCTCGGACATTAACATCTACCAGACCAAGACGGGCGGCAGCGAAATCTCGATCGGACTTTGGTCGAATCGCGCCGGCGCACTCGGGAGATTCAACGCCGCGATGAAGGAAATGAATGCCGACCTCGCGTCCGCCGGCGGCTCGCCCAATGATCTGGGTGCGCGCGATCCCGCCGACTTTCCGCGCATCACTGGCTCCGTGAGAAAATCCTTTTCAGCTTCGGGCACCCCCAAGGCTCCGCAGGAAACCGCGGTCTACCGCGCGAAAGTTCCGCTCGCCAAAGCTGAAGGCTTCTTCGTCAACCGCCTTCCGCAAGCCGAATGGGAACAGAGCCAGCGGCGCGAAGAAGGCGATCCCGCCGCCGGCTCCCATATCCTGACGCATTACTGGAGCGTGGGCCGCCGCACTGCTGTCCTCAATCTAACAGAAATCTCAGCCGAGCTTACGGAGATAAATGTGACCCTGAGCACGTCGGCATTGCCGTGATCGGGCGAGTGGCGCTGCCCCAAACGAGCCGCGCGTTGTTATACCAACGTCTCTTAATTTTTGGGTTGTCATTGCGAGCAGGAGCGCGGCGACGAAGCCATCCAGCTGGATCGTCACGGCGCACTTCGCGCACCTCGCGATGACAAATGTCTGGGGCATACGAGCCGCCGGTATTAGCTGATCAGCAGCAAACGCGCTTGTGAGTCAGGGAGTGTTTCCGGCGCGCGATGGATGCAGGGCGGGACAGGGCTGTCGGGCCAGTCCACGGCGATGCGCCAGAGATGACCGAGGCCGAACGAAAAGGGCTGCGCAGCAGGAGCGGCGGCGTAGTGGAGGTCGTAACAGTTCTCGTTTAGAAATTCGCGAAAGTCCCCGTCGTCAGCACCGCCGAAAATCTTGAGGAGCGCAGCCCGAATGGCCGGATCGGCGGTGCGGCGCTGCGCGTCGACGTTGCGCAGGCCCTCGGACGCGGCGCCGTGGTAGGTGCAGAGCCATGTGTCAGCTTCGATGGGCGCGCTGTCGGCGTGCCACGAGTAGACGTCGGTCGGGACGGGGCCGGGCTCCTCGTCGCGCGGATAACTGCGGATGCAATTGAGTTCAGGGGCGCGGCCGAGCGCGCGGAGGCGCAGCTGATCGGCGAGGAGAATCTCGACGGCCGCGCGGCCGGCGGCGCTCAGGGGCAGGGCCTGGAGGCGGGCCTCGTCGAGTGCGGTGATCCCTGCGGTGACGCCGAGCTGCGCCACGACTTCACCGAAATCGCCGGGCAACGTGCGCGGCCAGCAGAGCGCGTTGACGCCGCCGGCGAAGGGCGTCGCGACGAGCTCGTCGAAGCTCTGCACGACCTTAATGCGGTCGTAGCCGGGCGGCGGCGTGAAATTCGGTGTGGGCGAGAGCATGCAGATTATTCGGACGCGTTCACGGCGTGGGCGAGGGCGAGCTGCCGGCGCTCGACGCAGCGGCGCCCGAACCGAAAATCCGCCGCCGCTTGGGGCCGATGCGGACGGGGAGGGGAGCGCGCGGAGACGGAGCGCGCTGGCCGTGGCGGCGGATGCCGAGACGCGCAGCCTCGGCGACGAAGCGGAGCTGCACGTCCTGCATGCGCTGAAAAAGTCCGAGCAGTTGTTCCGGCAGCGGGTAGCGGTCGAGTCCGGAGCGATCGAGCGCGAGGAGGAGTTCGTGTGTGGCTTCGAGCGTCGAGAGGCAGCCGGGCTCGGGCTGGCGTTTGATCACGTAGCGGCTGGGCGCGGCATTCGAAAACATGATTCGCGGCAGGCGTTGGAGGCTCGGGCTGTCCCGCCACAAGTGCCGCACGAGACGCCACGTGCCATCGAGCAGAAACACCACGAGCCGCCGACCGCCGCAGTCGCTCGCATGCAACTCGCCTTTGGAAAGATCGCGGGCGTCGCGCGTCGGGTAGAGCAGCACGGGGAAATTTTCCGGATCGTTGATCAACGCCTGCACGGCCTCGTGCGCGTCGAACCCGATGCCCATGTGCAGCTCGCTGCCGGCGAGACAGAGGTGTGTGAGCCGGCCGGTCGCGGCCTTCGCGCGTTTGAATTCTTCGGGGTGCATGAGGAACACGAACTTCGTGCGCGTCGCCATCGGCGTGATCGACCCGCACCAGCACATCGGCTGCGGCCAAAAACAACGGTAACACATCGGGCGACTCATGGGCCGCCTACGATGCGGGCGGCCGCGGCCATGACCAGAGACAAAAGATGGCGGCGTGCCAGGAGGGCGCATCTCAGTTTCTTGCAACTGTGGCCGGTGCCGGGCGTAGCGCGGTCAGCCTGACCGCGTTTTCCGATCCTACACGGGCAGGCTGCTCGTGCTACGTTGCGGAGCGTTTCCTCTCAAAGCCGCCCTCAAGAAACTGAGATGCGCCCGGCCATGATGTGGGTGGTGCGTCGCTTTGCCGCTGACACCCGTGGGTCGGCCTTTGCGTCCCATGCGGCGGAGATAAACCCCGACCCGCCTGCGTTCAGTTACGACTGGCGGTGGCGGTGGCAATCGACCTAGCGTCAAGGTCACCCCTATGAGCACGCAAATCCCTCTGGTCTGTTCTTCCCAGCGCGCGTCTGACGCCCGTCTCCGCGGAAATTGGTTTTCTCACCGCCACGCTTTTACGAATCCGCTCGCGACCGCGGCAGCGATTCTCACGACGACGCTGGTCCTGGCGTGCTCGGCGGCACAGGCGCAGCAGCCAGCTCAAGGGCAACCGACGGCAGCGACGAAGGCGGCCCCTAAGGCAGAGCCGGTGCCGGCACCCGGCACGCAGACGTTCAACACCGTCATCACGAAGCTGAAGGCCGGGAAACAAATTTTCTGCAACACGATCGTCGAGCCCGATCTCGAAGCCGCGAAAAAAGCCTGCGAAGGCCAGGATTACATCTGGATCGAAATGCAGCACAGCACGCTGACCTGGCGCGAAACGCAGAATCTGATCGAGGTGATCGCCGCGGCCGGTTGCATTCCGTTCGTGCGCGTGCCGTCCGCCAATGTCGGCGACATCCAGAAAGCCACCGATGCGGGCGCACTCGGCATCATCATCCCCATGGTCTCGACGGTGGAGGAGGCGCGCAATGCCGTCATGTTTGCCAAATTTCCGGTGGGAAATCGCGAGAGCCCGAACACCAAGCCGTGGGGTCACCGCAGCTCGGGCAACAACCGCGCCACCGCCATCTGGGGCCGCGGCTATCCCACGAACGCGAACAACAACATCATGATCATGATCCAGATCGAGAATCCCGCGGGCGTGGGCATGCTCGACACCATCCTCGATGAGGTCGACGGTATCGATATTGTCATGGTCGCGAGCAACGATTTCGGCATTCAGGCTGGCGACCGTGATGGCTCGGCGAGCTACAATGCACGGGAAAAACTAGTCCGCGAATCCGTGCTGGCCCACGGCAAAGTCCTCGCCGGCCCTTCGAGCTGGCAGACTCGTTCCAGTTACACGCTGTTCCAAGGCCGCAAGACCGCGACCGATACGGGATATGAGAAGCGGTAAGGCGTCGCGGACCGTGTGGTGCTGGTTTCGGTTTCGTTCGGTCGTCGCGATCGCGCTGAAATTGTCTCCGGACGGTATGCGTCCGGCAAAAACACGCCGGATAGTGCGAGCTTGATCGCGGAGTGGGGGCAATCACGCTAACGCCTGCGTGCTCCTGAACCTTAGAGTTTTCGCTTCACTCTGCTGCGCCACGGCGTCGGCGCTCGCGGCCCCGGTGGATTTCGGGCGAGAGGTGCGGCCGATTCTCTCGGACAAGTGTTTTCACTGCCACGGCCCCGACGAGAGCGCGCGCAAGGCCAAGCTCCGCTTCGACACGCGCGAGGGCGCGCTGCGCATCAAGAACGACTCGACTGTCATCATCCCCGGCAAGAGCGCGGAGAGCGAAATCATCTTCCGCGTCACCAGCACCGACACGGAGGAAATGATGCCGCCGCCCGAGGCCAAGCTCGCGCGGCTCACCTCCGAGGAAGTCACCACGCTCAAGCGCTGGATCGACGAGGGCGCACCTTATCAAACGCACTGGGCCTTCGCGCCGCTCGCGACAATTGCGCCGCCGCCAGCGCGAAATGAACCGCACCCGATCGACCGGTTCGTATTCGCCGGACTCGCCGCAAAAAAAATTACCCCGCAGCCCGAGGCTGATCGCGAGACGTTGATTCGCCGGCTCTCGTTCGATCTCACCGGCCTCCCGCCCACGCTCGCGGAGATCGACGCCTTCACGGCCGACTCAATCCGCAATCCAGAATCTGCCCTCCGCAATCTCGTCGATCAATTGCTGGCCACGCCGCGTTACGGCGAGCGGATGGCGACCGACTGGCTCGACGTCGCGCGCTACGCCGACAGCTACGGTTTCCAAGTGGACCGTGAGCGCGACATGTGGCCGTGGCGCGACTGGGTGATCAAGGCGTTCAACGAAAATCTTCCGTGGGACAAGTTTGTCACCTGGCAGCTCGCCGGTGATCTCCTGCCCAACGCGACCGACGAGCAGCGGCTCGCGACGGCGTTTAACCGGCTGCACCCGCAGGAAAGCGAGGGCGGCTCTATCGAGGAAGAATACCGGATCAACTACGTCAACGACCGCACCACCACCTTCGGCACCGCCTTCCTCGGCCTCACGCTCGAGTGCGCCCGCTGCCATGACCACAAATTCGATCCCATTGCGCAGAAGGAGTTCTATGCGCTCGCGGCGTTTTTCCAAAACATCGACGAGGCCGGACTCTACTCCTACTTCACGCAATCCGCGCCGACGCCCGCAATGTGGGTGCCGAATACGGCGCACGCGTTAGAATTCGCCGCTGCCACCGCCGCGATGAAGGCCGCGGAGGCGAAGCTCGCCGCGACGCGCGAGGAGCGCCGAGCGGCGTTTGCGGACTGGCTCACGGGAAATTCATCCAAGCCGCTGACAATCTCCGCAGAGATCGCGCATTTCAGTTTTGATGTTCGCGAAACGCCGCCGCCTGTGAAGAGCACGACAAAGTCTTCCGCGCCCGCGACACCGCCGGCCGATGAAACCGCCGCCGCGGCCACGGAAAAAACTCCCGGTGCCGGCCGGTTCGCCAACGCACTCGAGCCCGGCGACTACGCCGCGACCCCGCAGGAAAACGAGTCCGTGCCCGGCCGCATCGGTCTCGCCATCAAGCTCACCGGCGACCACGCGATTAACACGCGGCTCGGCAACTTTCACCGCCACGATCCGTTTTCGATTTCACTCTGGATTCAAACGCCCGACGTGAAGGAGCGAGCCGTGGTGCTGCACCGCTCGCGCGCGTGGACCGATGCCGCGAGCCGCGGCTACGAACTGCTCATCGAGGAAGGAAAACTGAAATGGTCGCTCATCCACTTCTGGCCCGGCGACGCGATTTCCATCCGAGCGACCGAACGGTTGCCGGTGGGTGAGTGGGTTCACGTCACCGTGACCAACGACGGATCGAGCCGCGCCGCGGGCTTGAAGGTGTTTGTTAACGGCCAGCCGGTGCGCACCGACATCATCCGCGATAATCTCACCAAGGATATTACCGGCGGCGGCGGCGATACCATTGCGCTCGGCGAACGCTTCCGCGATCGCGGTTTCACGGGTGGG
>JANXSC010000418.1 GCA_025352845.1 Opitutaceae bacterium | reverse complement strand
CAGGCATCTTGAGCAGGGGGTTTCTCAAGCCCCCTGTGGCTGCCTTGGACAGCCAACGATCAAGGTAGGTCGCAACCGTATCGTGATGTCGCGGATTAGGCTGTTGCACAGAGTTTTGTTAAAGGTTGACCAACTGTTTCTGACTACTGCTTCTTTGGCACGCCGGAAACGCGGGCGCCGCGTGGCGCCTTCACCGTGAGCAGCGAATCGATCGGTGCGCGGCCGACCCATGCGATGGCGCGCAGGAGCATCGGTTGAATCTGCGCGTGGGAAAAATTCACGTAGTTGTGGCCCTGCATCCAGACGAACGCGCGAAACGGCTCGCCGCCGACCATCGTGCGCTCGTAGGTCCAGATTTGCGGAACCACCTCGCCTTCGTGGCCGCGCGCGCTCGGCGTCGCCGCCTGCGCCGCCGTCGCGAGCACCGTGATCGCGGGTGCCTTCGCCCAGCTCATCAGGAAAAACGATTCGTCGGTCAGCATGAAGTCCGACATCCCGCGCATGATCGGATGCGCGGGCTCGATAATTGTGTAGGCCACGGGAGCCTCGAGTGTGTAGTTCACCTGTCCGTGTTTCTTCGCGCCGCCATAGATCGTCGCGAACCACTCGGGATCTTCCCCACAGATCGTGTCGTGGATCGCGACGAGGCCGCCGCCGCGCTTCAGAAAAGTTTCGAGCGTGGCTTTTTCGCCGGCGGTCATGGTGCCGGCGTCGCCCTTGTAGGTCACCATCACGTCCACCTCGGCGAGCTCTGGCAGCGTCGGGAAATGCAGGCTGCCATCGACGACCGCGCCGCGCTCGGTGAGAATCTTGCTCCAGTCGGCGAGGAACTGCGGGTAGTCGTGCTGGCCCGGCGCGTGGGTCTTCAATCCCGCGCGGAGATAAATTCGTAGCGGGCGGGCGGGCGCCGGCGATTCCGTCTGCGCCGCGAGCGGGCCGAGCGCGGAGGTCGCGACGGCAAAAGCAAACAGCCAGCGAGCGGGCGACAGGTTTCCAATTCGGGCGTTCGATTTCATGCGGAGAGAGGCTGACGCAGGGCGGGGCTCGCCCGAACCGTAGCCCGCGGCAACCGGCGGACAAGGTGAAAGCCCGCGCGACGGCGATCGTGCGGCGGGTTTCGTTGCGGAATGCGGCGCATCCGTCAGGACTCACACCGTGATGTCCCGCTGCATGACCCTGCTCGCCCTCGCCTGCCTCGCGCCCGGCGCGGCGCGGGCGGGCGCGACGGACTTGTTCGATGGTTTTGTGGATGGGTGGCGGGCGCGGTGGCGCGAGGAGAAACTTTTCACCAAGCCGACCCTCTACGAGGTCACCACGGAAAACGGCGCGCCCGTGCTGCACGCCACGAGCGCCGGTGCGCACGCCGGCCTCGTGCGCGGGATCGACGTCGTCGCGCCGACGCAGGCGAAGCTCATGTGGCGTTGGAAAATTCGCGCGCCCCTCACCGGCAACACCCGCGAGCGCGAGCGCGCGGGCGACGACTACGCGGCGCGCGTCTTTGTCGTCTTCGAGACCTCCGTGAATCCCTTTCGCACGCGCGCGATCAACTACGTGTGGGCGGCGCACGAGCCGGCCGGCGCCACCTACCCGAGCCCCTACACGCGCACGGTCGGCATGGTCGTCGTGCGCTCCGGCGCGGCGGAGGCCGGGCGCTGGCACGAGGAAACGCGCGATGTGATCGCGGACTACCGCCGTGTCTTTGGCGAGGCTCCCACGCGCATCAGCGCCGTCGCCGTGCTCGTGGACACGGACAACACGGGCCGCGAGGCCGAGGCGTGGTTCGCCGCGCTCTCGCTCGAAACGCAGCCGCCCCCGCGCACGCCGTGATCTCCGTCGTCATCCCCGCGCTCAACGAGGCCGCCAACTTGCCCGCCACGCTCATCCGCGTGCGCGACGCGCTGCCCGGCGCGGAGATCCTGGTGGCCGACGGTGGCAGCCGTGACGCCACGGTCGCGATCGCGCGCGCTCACGGCGCGCTCACCGTCACCGCTCCGGCCGGACGCGGCGTGCAACTCGCCGCCGGCGCCGCCGCGGCGCGCGGCGACCTGCTGCTCTTCCTGCACGCCGACACGCTGCTGCCGCCGAAAGCCGGCGCGATACTCGCGGCGTGGTTTGCGCGCGCCGACGTGCGCATCGGCACCTTCCGCCTCGCCTTCGACGCGGGCGGGCCGTTCCTGCGCGCCTGCGCGTGGTGCTCGCGGATCGACTCGGTCTTCACGCGGTTTGGCGATCAGGGCATCGCGGTGCGACGTGAATTCTACACGGAGCTCGGCGGTTTCCCAACGTGGCCGCTGTTCGAGGACGTGGAGCTGCTGCGCCGCGCGCGACGCGTCACGCGCGTGTGGTCGTTTCCCGCCTGCGTCACGACCTCGGCGCGCCGTTTCCGCGCGCACGGCCCGCTGCGCCAGCAGTGGCTCAACACCCGCCTGCTGCTCCGCTTCCTCAGCGGCACCTCACCGGAGAAACTGGCCGCGGCCTACCGCCGCCGCCAGGCGAGCCACCTTGCAAACAGCGACTTCACGAAGGGCGTGAGCCGCGTGCGGTTGTAGAGATCGCCGACCTTGCGGATCGCCTCGGCCTGCGTCGGATAGGGATGAATGGCGCCGGCGATTTTTCCGAGGCCGATGCGGTTGGTCATCGCGACCGACAGTTCGCCGATCAAATCGCCGGCGTGGGCGGCCACGATGGTCGCGCCGAGGATTTCGTCCGTGCCCTTGCGCACATGCACGCGCACAAAACCCTCGTCCTCGCCGTCGAGGATCGCGCGATCCACCTTGCCCATCTGCTGAGTAAAGGTGTCGAGCTCGATGCCCTTTGCCTTCGCCTCACGCGGGTAGAGACCCACGTGCGCAATCTCGGGCGCGGTGTAAGTGCACCACGGGATGACCAGCGCGCTGGCTTTTTTCCGGCCCTTGAAGAGCGCGTTTTGAATCACAATGCGCGCCATGAAATCCGCCGCGTGGGTAAACTGATACGGCGAACAAATATCGCCACACGCGAAAACGCGCGGATTGGTCGTGCGCAGGTTGTCGTCCACCACGACGCCTTTTTTGCCAAACTCCACGCCTGCCTTTTCCAAGCCGAGGCCCTCGACATTCGGCGCGCGGCCGACGGCCAAGAGGAGCTGGTCCACGACCAGATCGCGATCGCGGCCGTGTGACTCGACGAGGAGGCGCACGCCCTCCGGCGCCTTCGTCAGCCGCAGATTTTTTCCGCCGCCGAGGAGTTTCACCCCGTCGCGCAAGAGCGCCGCCTGCAGGATCATCGCCGCATCGCGGTCCTCGCGCGGGAGCACGCCGTTGATCGATTCGACCAGAAAAACCTCCGCGCCGAAGCGCGCGAAACTCTGTGCCATCTCGCACCCAATGGGGCCGGCGCCGATCACGCCGAGGCGTTTGGGCAGCGTCGTGAGCGAGAAGAGCGTTTCGTTCGTCAGGTAGGGCACCGTGTCGAGGCCGGGAATCGCCGGCGCCGCGGCGCGCGCGCCCGTGGCGATGACGGCGTGGGCAAACCGCAGTGTCGCGCCACCGACCTGCACCGTGTCGCGACCGGTGAACTTGCCGTCGCCGATAAACACATCCACGCCCAGCTCGCGAAAGCGCTGCGCCGAATCGTGCGGGCTGAGGTCGGCGCGCAGGCGGCGCATCCGCTCCATCACGGCCGCGAAATCCACGGAAACCTCCCCCGCGACGCGCATGCCGAAATCCCCCGCGCGCCGCACTTCCGCCGCCGCGCGCGCGGCGCGGATCAGCGCCGTTGAGGGCACGCAGCCGACGTTGAGACAGTCGCCGCCGAGCAGGTGGCGCTCGATCAACGCGACCTTCGCGCCGAGTCCCGCCGCACCGGCCGCGGTCACGAGGCCCGCCGTGCCGCCGCCGATCACGACGAGGTTGTAGCGCGGCGCGGGCGCAGGGTTCACCCAGTCGGCCGGATGCACCTGCGCGTGCAAGCGCCGGTTGTGCTCATCCCACGGCTGGAGGTCGGCGGCGTTCTTCATGACTGGGTGCGCTTCGCCAGCGCGGCGCGCGCGAGGCGCGTGACAAACACCGTCACTACAATCGTCGCGAGCAGGCCGACGCCGTAGAGCGTCCATTCGCCGGGCGTGCGCGTGCGGTCGCCGGCCGCGCGCGCGAGCGAGCCCACGTAAACATACATCACCGTGCCCGGCATCATGCCGATCCACGAGGCGAGCACATAGTCGCGCAGGTTCACCTGAGTGAGGCCGAACGCGTAGTTGAGCAGGGAAAACGGAAACGCCGGCGAGAGCCGCGTAAGCCCGACGATCTTCCAGCCCTCATCGGCGACGGCGCGATCGATCGCGGCAAAAGACGCGTTGCCCGCGATTTTTTTCCCGACCCAATCGCGCGCCAGGTAGCGGCCGACGAGAAACGCCGCCGTGGCGCCGAGCGTAGACCCGATCGACACGTAAATGGAGCCGAGCCCGACGCCGAAGACCGCGCCCGCCCCGAGCGTCAGCACGGAGCCCGGCAGAAACAGCACCGTCGCCACGACGTAGATCGCCACGAAGAGCACCGGTCCCCACGGGCCGAGCCGCCCGATGGCGTCGAGCCCATCGCGCAGCAGCGCGCGCACGTCGAAGACGAAAAAGGCCGCCACCACAGCCGCGACCATCATGGCGATCGCGAGCCACTTTCCCCAACCGGAATTCTGCTTCATGTTCGGCGCGGCGTTATTTTTTCGCCGCGTCGTTGAGCGACCAGTCGTAGTCCGTGTAGCTCACCTTGAAGCCGCCCGCCGCCAGCGCGGTCCGCGCCGCCTCAGGGAAGAACGGCGTCACGAATTTCTCGACGGAGCCCGCCGCAGCCGCGAAATCGCCGGAGAACCACTTGAAGATCGGCGAGAGATGGAGCGTGCGGCTTTTCGCATCGACGCGGTTTTTTTCCGCCTGACCGAGGAAAATGCGACCTTGCTCGTCGAGCTGGGTGTCGAGTTTGGCGCCGACAAACGCACCCGCGCGCAACGGCGGGCAACCGCGCGCCGCGCACACGAGCGCGAAGTGCGCGCGCGCCTCGGTGTAATCCTGGCGGATGATGCCGTTCTCCACGTGATCGAGGGTCGTCACCTGGCCGAAGAGCCGCACGACTTTTTGCGCCCACGGGCCGTCGCCCAGCCCGCCGAAGTTGAAGAAGCCGCCGATTTTCTTGATGCTCGCGATCGGATAGTGGTCGACGATGAGTTTCAGCGTGGCGGCGTTGTAGAGGTTGAAGAGGAAGGCGAGCCGGTCCTTTTCCGACCACATTTTGAACTCCGCCTCGGGCACGGCGGCGAGCGTGTCGAGGTAGGCGTTGAGCGGCTGCGGCGCGGCTTTGAGCGCGGCGTAGTTCACCCGGCCGTCGGCCACGTGCGACTTCAGCACGGCGTCGAAGGCGGCGTGCGTCTGGTCAACCGCGGCGCGCGCTTCGCCGGCGAGCAACAGCGCCAGCGCGACGGCCGACAAGGGAACGAGATGGCGGAGGAGCATGTGGAGATGAGAGTGCGGCGGCGGGAATTTATTCCAACGAAGGAATAGTTCGCGGGCTGCGCCGTCTCATCAGCAATGCCGCACACCCGCCCGCCGAACGAGCCCTTTCTCGCGCGCACCGCCGTCATCATCCCCGCGCTCAACGAGGCGCCGTGCGTCGCCGGCACCGTGGCCTACTGGCGGAGCCGTGGCGCGGCGCTCGTGCGCGTGGTGGACAACGGCAGCACCGACGAGACCGGCACCTGCGCGCGCGGGGCCGGCGCCGAGGTGTTGCGCGAACCGCGCCGCGGCTACGGCGGCGCCGCGTGGACTGGCACGCTCGGCCTGCCGCCGCGCATCGAGTGGATCGTGTTCAGCTCCGCCGACGGCAGCGACCGGCTCGACGACGCGGAGCGCGCGGCGTTTCAGCACGCGATCGATGGCGGTGCGGACCTCGTGCTGGGCGAACGCGTCTCGCTCGCGGCGTCGCGCGACTGGCTCACGCCGACGCAGCGTTTCGGCAACGCCTTCGCGTGCCGGCTGCTCGCCCTCGGTTGGGGCCGGAGCTTCCGCGATATGGCCTCGCTGCGCGCGATCCGCCGCGACCGGTTCGAGGCGCTGCGGCTCGCGGACCGCGCCTTCGGGTGGAACGTGGAGATGCAGGTCCGCGCCGTGGAACTCGGCCTGCACATCGTCGAGGTGCCCGTGCGATTTTTCCCGCGCGTCGCCGGCGAATCGAAAATTTCCGGCAACCTCACCGGCATCGTCCGTGCGGGCTGGGGCATTCTTGCGATGGTGGCGAAACTGCACGCGGGCCGCGCCGAGCGCGCCCGCCAACTCCGCCGCCACGCGACCGCCTGAGACGCGATCGGCGGGAATAGGCCGCAACGCCCATCCTCCCATCAACATAGCCCCCTGCCTCCTCGCCTGATTCTCTTTCTCGTCGCCGCTGTCGCGTTGCATCTCGGTGGTTGTGCCGGTGTGCCGGTCGCGCAACAGCGCCTAGTCTCGCGGCCCGGCATGGTTTTCTCCGATGCGCCGCACCTGACCTCACGCAGCGCGCTCGCCGCGCAGATCGAACCCGGTCGCGCCGCCGGTGGCGCGCAGGCGGCCGGTTGCACCGCCTGCCGATGAAACGCGTTTACTTCTCCCTGCTCGTTTTCTACTGCGCTGTTTTCGGCGCGAGCGCAGCCGAGCCCGCCGCGCGGATTCTCGGCGCGACACCCAGCGCGGAGTTCGGCACCGAAGTGCTCCGCGCCTCCGACATCACGCTCACGCAGGCCGCCGATACGCTGCGGCTCGATTGGGGAAAAACCGAGGCCGCCCTCACGCTCGGCTATGGCACGCTCGCGATCGATTACGCGCCGGTGGCGTTCGATTTTCTGGGAAGCGCGCGCGGACGGCGGGAAACCGCGCTCTCCGCGCAGGTCGCGCTGCGGCACCACGCCGGGCCGCGGCTGGAGCTGCTCGCCGGAGCCGGCGCGCGCGATGGCTTCGATTCCTACCGTGCACTCTGGCTCGACGAATATTTTCGCCAGCGTTACGAGGGCCGGGCCGGTTACCGCCGGGCGCAGCCGCGCGGCGCGGCGTTCTCCGGCGGTGCGCGCTGGGAGTATCGCCCGGCCTCCGGCTTCGTGCAGCTCGGCTACGCGCGGTCGCAGGACGACGTCGCGCCGGGCTACGAAATCGATTTCGCCGGCCTGCGCCGCGGCGCGGAGACGCTCGTCACGGACACCGTCACGCTGGGCTTCGAAAACGTCCTTACGCCGCGCCTGCGCACCCGCGCCGAACTCCGCGTCGCCGGCACCTCCGGTCGCGAGCCGCGCTACGGCGCCGAAGTCTCCGCGCGTGACGCGCTCGGAGAGCGCTGGATCGTGCGTGCCGATGCGGGCGCAAGCGACGAGTGGCCGACGTTTCGCGCGCACTATGGCGGCGCGGAGCTGGAGTTCGCCGTGACCGAGTCGCTCGCGATTTTCGTCGGCGCGCAACTCTACCGCGACACCGGCGAAATCGAAAACGCACTGCTCTTCACCAGCGCCGCGCCCGGCCTGCGCTCGCGGCCCGGCGAACTCGGCGTGCGCCACGACGGCGAGCGCCTCGCTTGGCGCGTCGCCATCGGCACGGTGGAGGGCGATTTCGCCGCGACGAACCGCAACACCGATTTTTTCAAAAACCTCTACCGCGACCGCCACTGGCTCGCGCTGCGCGCCGCCGGCCCAGCGCTCGCGGGCTTCGGGGTGGCCGGCGAGCTGGCCGATCCCGTGCTCACGCTGTTCTCCGGTTCGCAGGCCCTGTTGACGAATGACAACTGGGGCGACGCGCCCAACCTGCCTCAACTGCGCGCCGCCGCGACCCGCGTCGGGGCCTTTGCGTTCGCCGAAGGCAGCAGGGACGCCGCGCTGCTCGTGACCCTGCCGCCCGGCAGCTACACCGTGCAGGCCGGCGGTGTGGCCGACACCACCGGCGTGGCACTCGTGGAAATCTACGAGGTGCCGTGAAGCGGAGCGATGTAGTGGGACGAAAGTCTTCTCGTGCGGTCGAAACCAACTAGCGGTTTCGGAGGTCAGCC
>JANXSC010000438.1 GCA_025352845.1 Opitutaceae bacterium | reverse complement strand
CGGCCGATCCGATCAACTCGATCCATGGTCCGGAGCCGTCGCGCGCGACGCCCTGTTTATCCAGAAGCTGACCGAGAATCTCGCTCGCGAGCGCGGGCTCGATGGCCTTGAGCGCAAACTCAAGCTGCTTCTCACGTCCCGCGACTTTCCATGCGCCGCTCTTCACCGCGGCGATCCACGGCGCCGCCAGTTCGTTAATCGAGAGCCACACCGCATAGTCGAGAAACGGATCCATCGGGCGCTCCAATGCACCGAGCACCAGCTCGGCGGCGCGGGCCGTTTTCCGCAGACCCAGCGCGCGCACCGCTTCGAGTCGCACGCGCGGATTTTCGTCCGCGACGAGTTTCTCCAGCGTTGCAAGGGAGTCGCTCTCGGGCACGACCCGCACGGCGGCGGCGCGGACGCGGGCATCCTTCGCCGCCAGCAAACCGCTCAAAAGCTCCGGGCGCGCGAGATTAAAGGCCTGATAGGTCCACAGCGCATTCAAGCGCCCGATCTCGCCGGTTTGCTTTTTCGTCCACGCGTCGAGGTCGGGTCGCACCGCCGCTTCACCGCGCTCGACGAGCACGCGCTTGGCGTGTTCGTGATCGTAGCCGTTGGGTGGGAGCAGGCGGTCGAGCAGCGCGGTGTTGTTCAGTTTCGTCAGGTCGACGCGGGGCAGCGACGTCGCGCCCTTGACGGCGATGCGCCAGATGCGGCCGTGCGATTTGTCGCGGCGCGTGTCGCGGAAATCCACCTCGCCGTGCTGGATGATCGGGTTGCTCCAGTCAGCGATGTAGAGGGCGCCATCGGGCCCGAGCTTCACATCGATCGGGCGGAACGAGTCGACGGCGGTGCGCAGCACGTCGGGCATTTCCTTCGTCACGTAGCCCGCGCCTTGATCGCTGAGTTTGAAACGCACGATGCGATGCGCGCGGAAATCCGCCGTGACCACATCGCCCTGCCAGTCCTTCGGGAAGAGCGCGCTGCGCACAATCTCCAGGCCGGCGAATTTCGGGTAGCGGCCCGGGCTCACGCTATCGAGCGTGCGCCGCGCCGGGGCTAGCGTGAAATACGTCGCGTCGCGCACGCCCCAGCTCACGCCTTGGAAGCCCGCGCCGTCGGTGACGAACGACTGGCCGAACTCGTCGAACTGGTGGCCCCACGCATTCACCCAGCCGCGATAGAGAATTTCCATTTTCTGATCGCGCGGGTCGAAGCGGAAGATGCCGCCGGCCTTGAGCCGCACCACGCCGTGCGGCGTCTCGGCGTCGGTGCGCGTGTAAACCGATTGATCCATGTAGAGCCGGCCGTCCGGACCCCAGCGCAGCGTGTGGAGATTGTGGTGCGTGTCCTCCGTGCCGAAGCCGCTCAACACCGTGCGCCGCACATCGGCTTTGCCGTCGCCATTGGTATCCTTGAAAAACAACAGCTCCGTGCTCTGCGCGACATACACGCCGCCGTCGCCGGGTGTGACGCCCGTGGGAATCAGCAGCCCGTCGGCAAACACCGTGGCTTTGTCCGCGCGGCCCGCGCCCTTGGTGTCTTCGAGCACGATGATCTTGTCCGTCGCCGCCTGGCCCGGCTCGATCTGCGGATAGAGTTCCGAACTCGCGACCCAGAGCCGGCCCTGCGGATCGAAATTCATCTGGATCGGTTTGTTGAGCAGCGGATTTTCCGCCCAGAGCGTGACTTCGAGACCCTCGGCCACCTCGAACTCCGGGTGGGGCTGCGGCGTGAACTGCAGCTTGGCGTTGCCGATGCGCCGCGGAATCTCAGGCACGTTGGCCGGCTGGAGGGCGCGTAACTGCGCGATGCGTTTCTCCTCGGCCGTGACAAACTCGTCGAACTGCAAAACCTCGGTGGCGTTCTTGCCCTGCTCGCGTTTCCGAAACCCGAAAATATAAGCCATGTTCGCCGGCCGCGAGCGGTGGAAGAACCACTCGTTCTTCCGCAGGATCGCCTGCCGCAGCGTCTCCGTCTGCACGCTCGTGCGCCACGCGCCGCTCGGCGAGTCGCCGAAGAGCTGATCCTCGATCGTCTCCGCGATCACGCGGTAGCCGCGCGCCGTGGGCTGGATGCCGTTGGCCGTGAGCTTCTCCGGCGCGGGCGCACGGGCCGGCAGCAAATCGTAGAGCGAGATGAAGCGCGCCGACCGCGCCGCGGCGATTTCACCGGCAGCCTTCGCGTAGAGCGCGAGCTGGGAGTTGTGCGGCGTGGCGTCGGGCCACGGCGCGCCGAGACTCTCGTGGCGCAACGGCGACAGCAGCACGATCCGCGCGCCCGGCGACGCCTGCTCAATCGTATCGAGCAACCGGTTGTAGTCGGCCTTGAACTTCGCGACGCCCGCCGCGCCGTCGAACGAACTCGCCATCCCATAGCCGAGAAACACGACGGTCGGCTTCGCGTCCTCGATCTGTTTCACGAGCCCGCGCCAGCCTTCGTCCGCCGGCTCACGGCCCGCCTGAAGGAGGCTGAGGCCAAATCGCGCATCACCCGCCGGCGTGTCCCCGCTCCAGCCGAGATTGCGAAACGTGATCGCACGGTCGGCGAAGCGCGTCGTGAGCATCACCTCCAGCCAGCCCTCGTATTGCTCGCCTTCAATCAAACGGTCGCCGATGAACGCCACGCGGTCACCGTCACGAAGTTCAAACACCGCGGGGCGCTCAGCGGTGCGAGCCGAGAGCGCGAAAAAACTGAGCAGGCAGATCGACAGGAGAGAGCGGAGGCGGAGCATGGGAAGAGGTTTGGGTGAAGCGGAAGTTTCCGCCCAGTTTGTCATTCTGAGCGAAGCGAGGAATCCAGCAGGGGCAACGATGCCAACGTGAGGGGAGAAAATCCAAGGAGATTCGTTGCTACGCGGCCAATCAGCTACGTCGATCAGGCGCATGGTCGCTTACCGCGCCTAGCGTGCCGCACTAATCTCCCTTGCGAAACGATCGTCGACGCGAAAAATACAAGGGCGGAAATTTATCCTCCCACCACCCCGAAATTCAGTTTGCCGTCGCCAGGTAACCAACTAGTTCAACGGCACCCCTCCACGTTTCGTTCCTCCTCTTTCTTCCACCATGCCACGCTCGCTCCTTCGTTTCTCCTCCCTGATTGCCGCCCTCGGCCTTGCGGCCGGCGCGTTTGCCGCCCTGCCGCCCGCCGGCTTCACTCCGCTCTACAACGGCAAGAACCTCGCCGGCTGGCGCGGCGGCGACACTTTTGATCACCGTGCACTGCTGGAGATGGCGGCCGACGAACGCGCGGCCAAGATCGCGAAGTGGACGGCCAGCCTCACCGAGTTGAAGGACGGCAAACCGCACTGGCGCGCCGAGGGCGAGGTGTTGTTCAACGACGGCTTCGGCGGGTATGCGACGACCGAGCGCGACTACGGCGATTTCGAGCTGCGCCTCGACTTCAAGCTGGCGAAAGGCGCCGACTCCGGCGTCTACCTCCGCGGCGCGCCGCAGGTGCAGATCTGGGACACGGCGATTCCCGACACGAAGGACATCGGCTATGCCAAAGGCTCCGGCGGCCTCTGGAACAACACCGCCGGCACGCCCGGCCGCGACCCGCTGGTGAAGGCCGACAAACCGATCGGTGAATGGAATGCCCTGCGCGTAGTGATGGTCGGCAGCCGCGTGAGCGTGTGGCTCAACCAAAAACTCGTCGTTGATCACATCGTGCTCGAAAATTTCTACGACAAAAACAACAAGGCGCTGAAGCCCGATCAGCGCCGGCCGATTCCGGTCAAGGGTCCCATCCAACTCCAGACGCACGGCGGCGCAACGCACTGGCGGAATATTTTCCTCCGCGAAATCGGCACCGACGAGGCGAACAAGCTGCTCGCGAGTCGCGGCGGCGACGGCTTCAAGAAAATCTTCGATGGCCAGACGCTCGACGGCTGGGCCGGGGCCACCGATGCGGTGGAGGTGAAGGATGGCGCGATGGTCTGGCGCGAGAAGAAGGGCGGCGTCGCCTATTGGAACCAGGACCTCACGAACTTTCAGGCGCGGTTGTTTTTCAAAGTCCCGCCCGGCGGCAACAACGGCCTCGCCATCCGTTACCCGGGCACCGGCGACACTGCCTACAACGGCATGTGCGAAATCCAAGTGCTCGACGAAAATTACAACGAGACCAAGAAGCTCATCGGCGACAAGCGCATCGACCCGCGGCAGGCGCACGGATCGATTTACGGCATGGTCGCCGCGACGCAGGGTTACCAGCGCCCAATCGGTGAATGGAATTTTGAGGAGGTCACCATCAATGGCTCGACGATCAAGGTGGAACTGAACGGCACGATCATCGTCGAGGCCGACGTGAGCAAAATCGACATGGCCGGCGTCCTCGCGAAAAAGGCCCACCCCGGCAAGGACCGGCCCAACGGCTTCTTCGGTTTCGCCGGCCACAACGATCCGGTCGCCTTCAAAGAAATCGAGATCAAGAAACTCTGAGCCACCCACCGATGAATCGCCGCAATTTTCTGCAATCCTCCGCCGCGCTCGCGGCGTTGGCTCCGCTCGGTTTGCGCGCCGCAGATAAGCCCGCGCGGAAAAACAAAAAGGCCCTGATGTTCGGCACGCTGCGCGTGGATCGGGAAAAACCGAAATCAGTCCTCGAGCGGTTCAAGCTTCTGCGCGAGGCCGACTTTCATGGCGTCGAGGTCAACAGCGGACTCGGCCAGCCAGAAGTGCTCGCCGCCCAACAGGCATCCGGCCTCGAGATGGCGAGTGTCACGATCGCCACGCACTGGACGCATCCGCTCAGCTCGCCCAATCCCACGGCGCGCGAGGTCACGGTCGAAGCACTCAAGCAGGGCCTGCGCGACGCCAAGGCCTACGGTGCCAAGTCCGTTCTCCTCGTCCCGGCTGTCGTCAACAAGGAGATGTCCTACACCGACGCCTATGCGCGCTCGGTCGCCGAAATCAAAAAGGCGGTGCCGCTCGCGGAGGAACTCGGCGTCGCGATCTCGATCGAGAATGTGTGGAATGCATTTCTGATGAGTCCGCTCGAGGCCGCGGCCTATGTGGACTCGTTCAACTCGCCGATGGTCCGCTGGCATTTCGACGTCGGCAATGTCGTCAACACCGGCTGGCCGCAGCACTGGGTCGAGGCGCTCGGCCACCGCATCGCCAATGTCCACGTGAAGGAATTCAGTCGGAAGCTCCGCGATGAGAAGGGCCCGCGCGCCGGCTTCTCCGTCGACCTGCTCGAAGGCGACAGCGACTGGCCGGCCGTCATGGCCGCACTCGACAAGGCGAACTACACCGGCTGGCTCATCACCGAACAATACCGCATCCCCGGCCTCGACGACGCCGCGTGGCTCGCACACCTTTCCGCCAAGTTGGACAAAATCCTCGCTCTCTAAATCTCATGAACACCCCCGCTCCCACCACCACGCTGCCCCGTCGCGAATTCCTCTCCACCTCCGCCAAAGTTGCCGCCGGTGCGGCGCTCGCCGCGTCCACCCCGCGTTTCCTCACCGCCGCCGAGCGCGCCCGCTCCATCGGGGCCAACGATCGCATCCGCATCGCCCACATCGGCTGCGGCAGCCGCGGGCGCGACGCCCACCTCGTCAACGGCACCCTCCCGCACAAGGACGCCACCAACTTCGAGGTCGTTGCCATCGCTGATGTGTGGAAGGGCGCCCGCGAAAAGATGAACGGCGTCGTGCAGAAAAATTTCGGCCGGCCCGC
>JANXSC010000435.1 GCA_025352845.1 Opitutaceae bacterium | reverse complement strand
GCGTGCAGACGAGATGGGTAAGGTGCATCGCCCACCTGAAATGGAGCAAAGTGCGTTGAGGTCAACGCGCTCCACGTTCACTTGTCGAAAAACGGATGCTTCGCGATTGGCGGACGCGTGACTTCGCCGGTGGTTTTTTTTCAGCGTGAGGTCTTCGAACAGCAGCGACGGCACCGCGAACGAACAGATCACACCGCGAAACGGCACGGTGTTGACGTAGGATTCGCGGCCGGCGACGAGGATGTCTTTGAAGGTCGGGGCGGCGTCTTCGGCCACTTCGAGGTTGCATAGCGGTTCTTCGCGGCCGTCGGGAAAGACCTTGACCGCGAGAATCACGGGCTCGACGGCCGCACCACCGCGACCGCCAATCCCGGGGCCGGCGCGCAGATTCGGGTCGGCGAGGCGGCGAACGATGATGCCGAATTCCTTGCCGCGTTGTTCGATGAGTTTGAGCAACTCCGCCTTGAGCGCCGCGCCGTCGAGTCCATCGGCGGCGGTGACGATCAGGTTGCTCCGCGTGGGAAAATTGCCGTGCGTGCTGCCGGTGCTGCCCAGCACGCCGCGCACGGGAGCGCGTGAGACGGGCAGCCGGTCGGCGCGGTCTATCGGACGGCTACTTGGCGCTGATCGGAATTTCGCCGCGGACGGAGATTCTTTCGGCGGTGGGAAAATCGGGTGGGATGGGCGTCGTGATCTCGCGCCGCGCGAGCCATTGCAGCGCGCGCACGACGATCGTTTGCACGCCGGCGCAGCGCATGCGCTCGGGTTGCGTGTCGCCTTTCCAGACGTGGCCAAACGTCGATGTGTAAACGCGGCCCTGCCCGTGGGCGACGACCCACTCAAGCGGCCAGTTCATCGCCGTGCGCGGATCGAAACCGTAGGAGAGAACGGTGAGGTTTTTCGCGGGGCCGCGGGCGTAGTAATAGACCTCGATGTCGGGCGTCTGCCACGCGCGCGGGAGGCCGGCGTGGATCGCGTGTTCGCCGAGGCGTTTGACGACGGTGTTGAGGCGCGCGCCGTGGCCCGTGTTCTGGCCTTCGCCCGCCGGGATCGTGATGAGCTGGCCCTCGTGGCCGATGGCGAGGGCGGGGCCGAATTCCTTTTTGCGCCAGCCGAGGCCGATCATGTCGTTGTAGGCGGGCCAGTCGGGAAAGGCGTTGTTGCCGGAGTGCCAGACGTAAACCCCACCGCCTCTCGCGACGAAGTCCTCGAACGCGGCCTGCACCTCGCGCGGCCACGGCGGGCCGCCGTTGATGTCGTTGCAGGTTTGGATGACGACACCGTAGGAGGAAAATTTCGGCCGCCAGCGGTCCCAGCCCGGCGCATCCTTCGACGATGGCGCAGTCGACACGTCGACGGTGAAAAGTTTCGTGGGTTCGATGATGCCGCGGATGAGCGCGGTGTTGAGTTTCCAGTCGTGATTGCTGAAACCGTCGACGAAGAGGACGCGAATCGGCGCGGCGGTGGCGGAGGCGTGCAGCGGCAGCAGCGCGAGGGCGAGGAGCACGAAGAGCTTTTTCATTTCAATTTCAGCCCCGAGATCCTCAACACGAAGGCGTAGTCGCAAGGCTTGATCGGCGGCGTGGGCATTTTCACCGTCAGGCCTTTTGCATCCTGCGTGAACGGGAGCGGTTTCGCGACGCCGAGCATTTCGACTTTTTCGATTTTGCCCGGGAGGTTTTTGTCGCTGGCGAGCGAGGTGATGAGGGCGGGTTCGTCGCCGGTGGGCCACGCGGGGAGGATCGCGTAGAGCGTGTCGCCTTTCGTGGTGAAGCGGATGTCCTTCGCGGAATAGCCCTGCCCACGGTCCAGCTTGAGCGCGCCTTCGCCAAACTTCGTCCACGGGCGCGTGCCGTAGATCGCCTCGCCGTTGAGCTTGAGCCACGCGCCGATTTCCAGCAGCAGCTTTTGCTGGTCGTCGGGAATGGTGCCGTCCGCGCGCGGGGAGATGTTGAGGAGGAGCCCGCCATTTTTGCTGACGTTGTTGACCAGGTTCACGATCACCCCGCCCGCGCGCGCGATCGGGCTCGGATTATTTTCGGTGTAGCCGAAGCGGTAGAGCACGGGGTCGTCGACCTGCCAGACGTAGTCCGTGAGTTCGGCGGGGGCGCGGCTCATCCGCTCGAAATCCGTGAGTGTGCCGGCGAGAAACGCGGCGCGGTCGCCGAGGCCCTTCGTGCTAAACGACACGTCTTTCCCCCACTCGCGAGCGCGGTTGTAGTAATGCTGCGCGACCTTGAGCTTCAGCGGATCGAGGGTGCGGCTGTTGACGCCGTTGTCATACCAGAGGACGTCGGGCTGGTATTTGTCGATCAGCTCGATTTGTTTCGTGACCCAGGCGGATAAAAATTTCTCCAGCGCCTCTGGTTTTTCGCGGCCCGCCACGGCGTAGAACGCGGCCCACGCCGGATCGCGCAGGTCGTTTTGCGGCGCGGCGGCTTCGCGGATAAAGGTGAAGTGTTCGATGCTGTGATCGGAGACGCCGAACTTCAGCCCCTGTTGGCGGACGGCGCGACCGAGGTCCGCGATGAGATCGCGCTTTGGACCCAGGCGCGCGGCGTTGTAGTGGTTGGTGGCGCTATCCCAGAGCGCGAAACCATCGTGATGCTCGGCGGTGGGGACGACAAATTTCGCGCCGGCGTTTTTGAAAAGTTCGGCCCATTGGTCGGGATCGAACTTCGCCGCGGTGAACAGCGGAATGAAATCCTTGTAACCGAATTTGTCGGGGGGGCCCCATTTTTCCCGATGCCATTGGGCGATCGCGGGATTGTTATACATGTGGAGCGCATACCACTCGCTGCCGTGCGCGGGCACGGCATAGAGACCCCAGTGCATCATGATGCCGAACTTCGCGTCGCGCCACCACGTGGGCGTCCGATAGTTCGCCCGAATCGATTCCCACGCTGGCTCGACGGGGCCGTGGGCGGCGGTCGGCGTGGCGGTCATCGCGCGGGCGACGATCTCGCGTGTGGCGGGAGGACCGGATTGAGCGAGCGCCACCCCGGCGGTGAGAACGAAAAGGGAGAGGAGTTTGTTGAACATTTTAAAACTTTCGGAGCGGGCGGGAGCGGTGGGTGGCGATCGTCAGCGCGGCGACAATTTCAGCCCGCTGATTTTCAGGACGTGGGCGTGCTCGCCGGGTTTGATGACGGGAAGTTTCAACTTCAGGCCCTCGGCGTCTTGCGTGAACGTGAGTTGGCTTGCGCTGCCGAGGAGCGAGACCCGGGTGATTTTTCCCGCGAGATTCGTCCCGCTCGCGAGTGAGGCGATGACGACTTGGTCGTCCACCGGCCACGCGAAGAGGATCGCGTAGAGCGTGTCGCCGCGGGTGGTGAAACGCAGGTCGCGCGAGGTGTAGGTTTTCAGCATTCCGTTCGTGATGCCGCGCGTGCCGTTGACGGGCTCCTCGGTCGGGCCTTCGCCGAAATGCGTCCACGGGCGCGAGGAATAAATCGCCTCGCCGTTCATCTCCAGCCACTCGCCCATTTGGAGGAGACGGAGCTGCTGTTCGTCGGGGATCGTGCCATCGCCGCGCGGGCAGATGTTGAGCAAATAGTTGCCGTTCTTGCTCACGCAATCGACGAGCTCGCGGGTCAATTCGCCGGCGTTGCGATAGATAATCGCGTCGGTGTAGCACCAGGTGTTGTGCGCGATGGAGGTGTCTTCCTGCCAGGCGTCGGGGCGGATGTCGGGCGCGCGGCCGCGCTCGTAATCGTGGATGGAGCCGGAGAGGTAGGCGTCCTGCTTCGTGTTAAACGCGACCTGTTTTCCCAGCGCGGCGGCGCGGTTGAAATAATAGGCGGCGACGCGGAGCTTGAGCGGGTCGAGGTTGCGCGGGTTGACGCCGTTGTCGAAGTAGAGGAGGTCGGGCTGATATTTGTCGATGAGCTCGAAATTTCGCGCGACCCAGGTGTCGAGAAACTTCAGGTAAAGCTCCGGGCTGTGGTTCGCCGTCCAGTAGAAATCCTGCAACGCGGGGTCGTCGAGATCGGTCGCCAGATTCGCGGGCGGGCGAATGAAGCCGTAGTGCTCGATGCGGTGGTTCGACACGCCGAAGTGCAGGCCCTGTGCGCGCACGGCTTTCGCGAGATCGCCGATGAGGTCGCGCTTTGGGCCCATCTGTTTCGCATTCCACAGGGTGAGATCGCTGGCCCAATTTGCCCAGCCATCGTGGTGCTCGGCGGTGGGCATCACATAGCGCGCGCCAGATTTTTTGAAGAGCGCGGCCCACGCGTCGGGATCCCATTTCTCGGCGCGGAAGAGCGGGATGTAATCCTTGTAGCTGAATTTATCCAAGGGGCCGAATTTCGCGATCTGCCACTGCGTATCGGCGCCGCCGGAATACATGTGCTGCACCCACCACTCGTTGTGATGCGCGGCGACGGAGTAGAGTCCCCAGTGCATGAAGATGCCGAATTTCGCATCGGCAAACCACGCGGGCGACTGGTAGTTCGCCTTGATCGAATCCCAATTCGGGGCGAAGGGGCCGGGCGGAATTTCTTTTCCGCCGGTGAGTTTTTCGATGCCGGCGATCGGGGCATCGCCGCGACCACGGCGCGCGCGAGCGGCGGGCGCGCCGTCAGGCTCGATGGTGGCGTCGGCCGCGCGCATCGACGCGACGGTGAGCAGCGACAGCGACGCGCACGTGAGGGACAAAAGACGAAGTGATTTCATCGGAACGAGTGGGGGTGGGATCAGCTGGCGAGGCCGGTGATTTTCAGGACGTAGGCGTGGTCGCAGGATTTCTGCGGCGGGAGTAGGACGACGAGGCCGCGTTCGTCGTGTTTCCATTCCAGGCGACCGCCGTAACCGAGCAGCGAGACGTTTTCGATTTTGCCGGCGACGTTCGGGCTCGTCGTGGCGAGCGGGGCGAGGACGATTTCCTTTTCCGGCCAGCCCATGAAGAACGTGAAGAGCGTCGAGCCCCCTTCGACTCCGCTCAGGGCAGGCTTGGTGGTAAAGCGGACATCCTGCGCGGTGAAATCCTTGCGGCCGCTTTCTTGGAAACGCTGTCCGGGCGCGGCTTTCAGCTCGGCGGCGGGACCGGCGCCGAAAATTTTCCACGGGCGCGTGCCGTGGATCGCCTCGCGGTTCACGGCCATCCACGCGGTGATGCCCTCGATGACTTTCAGCTCCTTGTCGTCGGGCATGCCGTTGTTCGGGAGCGGGACGTTGAGCATGAGGTTGCCGTTGCGGCTGACGATATCGACGAGCATATCGACGACGAACTTGGGCGTCTTGTAGCGGTTCTCATCGTAGATTATTTTGTGATAGTGCCAGTTGCCGATACAGGTGTCGGTCTGCCACGGGCGTGGCGAGATGCTGTCTACGACGCCGCGCTCGCGGTCGAGGATCGAGAGGCCGGCGGTGGCGTCCGCGATGGTTTTGCGCGTGAAAACCGTGTCGGTGGCGCCGCCGGTCCGGCGCGCGCCGGTGTTGTAGAGGTGGGCGAGCAGGTTCAGCCCGTAGTCGCCGAACGGAATGCCACCGTCCGTGTAGAGGAGGTCGGGCTGGTGCTGGTCGACGAGGTCGATCATGCGCTGGTAGTAATTCAGTTTCCACGACTCCGGTGAATTGCGGCTCATCGCGGCCGTGGCCGAAGTCTTGGCGAAGTCGGCGGGCATCTGACGGTAGTCGTGATAGAGATCGGCCCATTGCGGATCGGCGCCATCATACGGCACGCCGGCGAGTGGACCCTCCTTGTCGCTCAGGTGCGCGGTCGCGAACCACGAGAAGCTGTTCGAGAGGTGATCGCTGACGGCGAAGCGCAGGCCCTCCCGCCGCGCGGCGTCGCGGAACAGGCCGACGATGTCTTTTTTCGGGCCCATCTGCGCCGCATTCCATTTTGGCTGATACTTCGAATTCCAAAGGTCGAAATTGTCGTGGTGGACGGCCATCGAGCAGAAATATTTCGCGCCGGCTTTTTTGTAGAGGCGGATGAGATAGTCGGGGTCGAACTTCGCCGCTTTCCACGTGGCGATGACATCTTTGAAACCAAACTTTGACGGAGGGCCGTAGGTTTTGAGGTGGTATTCGTATTGCGGCTCGCCGGGGACATACATGCGGCGCGCATACCAGTCGTCGTATTCCGCGGCGGACTGCGGACCCCAGTGCGCCCAGATGCCGAACTTCGCATCGCGAAACCAGTCGGGGCATTGTTAGGCGGCAAGGGATTCGCGTGTGCCTTGAAACGGACCGGCGGAGATCGGCGGAACTGCCGGGCCCTCCGCAGCGCGAAGCGTGCGAGCCGCGCCGAGCAGGGTGGGACGGTGGCGAGGAGTTTGAGGGCGGTGCGGCGCGAGATTTTCATGGGAGGGGTAGGGTTTTCGTTTCGGAAAGCGCGGGGAGAAAAGCGTCAGTTGTCCGCGCCCTTGGGTGCGGGAGCCGGGGCGGCGCCGTTGCCACCGCGATTGCCACGGGCGGGCGCGCCGGGGCCGGGCGACTGCTTCAGATAGCCCGGCGCTGGCTCGGGGTGAGCCGGTTCCATGTCCTTGAAATCGTCCACGATGAACTTGGCGAGGCCGGGGACATTTTTCCTGACGCCGGCGACGATGAGCTTCGAGAGCAAGTAGCCGCCGTAGCCGTTGAGGTGGGTTTGATCGGCGAAGGCCGTGCCGACGTTAGGCCCGAGCGCAGTCCACATTTCCTTGCTCATGGCCCACTGATCGATGAGCGGCACGTTCTCCGCGGTGGCGAACTCGCGCATCGCGCGCGCCCACGGGCCGACGGTGTCGCCGTTGCTGCGACGCTCCATCGGCGTGACGAGCACGAGCGTGGCGCCGCGGCAGCGCGTCTCGGCGAGGAAGACGTGGAGGTAGGCCTTGAACGTCGTCGCGGGCTCCGTGTAGGTCTGCGGCCACTGTGGCTTCGAGTCGTTGTGGCCGAACTGAATCAGGAAAAAGTCGCCGGCTTTCATCTGGCTCAGCACCTTGTCCAAGCGCTGACCCGTGATGAAACTCTTGGTGGTCTCGCCGCCCTCGGCGCTGTTGCAGAGCGCGATCTCGGGCTTGAGCCACTGGCAGATTTGCGTCGGCCAGTTGCCACCGGGTCCGCGGCGCGGGTCGCCCACGGTCGAACCGCCGGCGGTGAAGATCGTCGGCACGGTGTCGTCCTTCACGATCTCCATCGTGCTGAGGCAGGGCCGCGGGCCGTTGAATTCGATCGTGAGTTTCTCGTCCCACGCGCGTGACTCGGCTTCGCCGGCGAGAAACATGTGGACGATCGTGCCGCCGGGCGCGTTCGGCGGCGGCGCCGGGAGCTGGGGCCGGCGGACGTTGGAGTAAAACGTCCGTGTGATGAACACGCCGGACTTCGTCGCGAGATCGGCGAAGTGGATGTGGCCGGACTCGGAGCGGATCGTGGTGTTCGATTCGCCCTGCGCGTCGCCGAGCGTGACGGTGACGCGGTAATTTCCCTCGGGCACTTTCACCGAAAAGAAAAACGGCGGCTCCGCGGCCGTGACGAATCCGTCCCGCATCGCATCGCCGCCGCCGCGAGCGACGCCGGCGGGCTTCGAACCGAAATCGAAACCGTAGCCCTGCTCGACCGAGTAAACTTTATCCGCCTGCACCGACGTGAAGCCCGGCGCGGCCTGGCCGGGGCCGAAGTCGAATTTGAATTCGGCGTGAACCGGCGGAGGAGGCGGCAGCGGTTGATCCTCGGGACGCGGCTGCGCGGACGTCGAGGCGATACCGAACAACCACAGGGCGGCGGCGGAAATCACGGCGTGGGCGGGGACATTTTTCATGGGTGAGATTTTTTTTGAATTTTGGGCGCCGCGCGGAAACCGGTATGCTCTCGAGCGTTTCGGCGCGCTCACCAGCTCGTCTGCGAGCCGTCGGGGCGGAAATAAATCGGACGCACGGTGCCGGGGTCGGTGATCGCGGCGACGAGGGTGAGCCGTTCCATATTGAGCGTGACGCCCAGACCCGGCCGGCCGTTCGGCCACAGTTTGCCGCGGCGGAACTCAAGGCCCTCGCCGATGTGGTCCGGCAGCGTGCGGTTCGAGCCGATCTCGACGAGCACCGGGCCGGAGAACGGCCCGAGCGCGTGAACCAGCGCGGCCGTCGAAATGGAGCCGGTGAAATGCGGCACGATGCCGATGGCGTGCGTCTCGCACAGCGCGGCGATCTTCAACATCTCGGTGATGCCCCCGACGTTCGGCAGCGTGCAGCGGACGTAGTCGATATCTTTATTTTCAACGAGCTTGTGAAAATCTCAGCGCTGGCCCCATTCCTCACCCGCGGCGAGCGGCACGGTGGTCATCTTGCGCAGCTTCGGGATATCGTCGCGGAACTGTTCGTCGCGCGTCGGATCCTCGACGAGATACGGCTCGTATTCCTCGATCAATTTGCAGCAGCGCAGGGCATCGGCGTAGTCGAAGCGCTGGTGTAGATCGATGAGCCAGTCGCCGTTTTCGCCAACGCCGAGGCGCACGTCTTTGCAGTCTTTCGCGACCTGGCGGACGCGTTCGTGAGTATTGTAGATCGCGCCGCCGGGAGGGAGCGGTCCTGCCTCGGTCACCGGCGCGGGAGCGCCTCCGGGGCCGCCGCGGGCGCCCGGGCCGCCGACGCCCGCGGCATCCATGCGGAATGCGCGGTGGCCGGCCTCGATGGCCGCGCGCGCGTTCCTGGAGCAGCGTGCCCGTGCCGCCGCCGCCGAGATACGACTCGACGTAGGTGCGGTTCATGCCGCCGATGAGATCGTAAACGGGCACGCCGAGGGACTTGCCCTTGATGTCCCACAGCGCCAGGTCGAGCGCGCCGAGCGCGTGGATTTTTTCGCGGCCCGGCGGGTAGAACCACGCGCGATACATGTCCTGCCAGCAACGCTCGATGTCGAATGGGTTTTTGCCGATGAGGCGCTGCGCGCACTGCTCGATGGTGTCGCGCGAGCCGCCTTCGCCGACGCCGATCAACCCGGGCTGGTCGGTCTCGATCGTGACGACCATGTTGCTCTGGTTGAAATGCAGGTTGAGATTCGGCGGGCGGTAGATGTTGACCTTGGTGATCCTTGCCTTGGGCAGGGTGCCGAAAGCGCGGGGCAAAAGGGCCGCGGCAGCGGTGCCGACGACGAGATTGCGGAGAAAAACGCGACGAGCGTGGCTTCGATTCGACGGAGCGGGTATGGAGGATGAGTGCATGGGGTAAGGAATACTGTGCGGGTCGGCGGCCCGCGCTACTTTAGAAACGGAGCGAGGGGATTCGCTGGAAGCGAACGGAGGCCGGAGATGACAATTTCCGCGCTGAGCTCGGCGCCGGCGGCGCTCGTGTGGGTGTGCTCGTCGGCGAAGAAGGCGTTCACCTTTTCCTCGCCGAGCGCATCATAGCGTGTGGCGATAAGTTCGTGAAGATCGACGAAGGCGGTTTTCTCAGCGGCCGCGACCTGCGCGGCCCAAACGGCGTGGCCGTCCGCGGACCGGGAGATTTTTCCGTCCTTCCAAATTTTCCGCGGCACAAGCGAGCAGATGATCGGCGTCGCACCTCTCGCGCGAACATCGGCGATATACTGACGCAGATACCATCCAAAGGTGCGCACGGTCGAGGCGGGCTGGTCCTTGGCCGCGGGCCGCTCCTCGACTTCTTCGCCGACGCCCTTGAGCGGTCCGCGCGCGCCGTTGTCGTTGTGACCGAATTGAATCATCACGGTGTCGCCAGGTTTCACGAGGGCGAGGAGGTTTTCCCAGTGACCGCCGGGAGCGCGGAAACTGCGGACGCCAGTGCCGCCGACGGCGCGGTTGACGACGTTGATTTTCCCCGGGTCGAAATATTTTCCGATGTAATCGCCCCAGCCCCACTGGCCGTTGGAGCCGTCGCCGCGGCCGTTGCGCACGGTGGAATCGCCGGCAAGGAAAAGCGACGGGAGCTTCCAATTCGCGGGCGTCGGCAGGCGCAGCCAGACGAACCTGTCTGCGACCACGGCCTCGCCCTTCGCGGAGAGAATTTTTGTGATCGGGCTGGGGCGCAGGCCCTTCAAGCCGGAGACGACCGCGGCGGCGTGCAGGTCGGCACCGGCGGCGTTGAAGTGCGTGTGGTCCTGCGGGTAGAGCGCGGCGGTTTTTTCGGCGCCGAGCGCGTTAAGCTTGTCGGCCATCGCACCGGTGAGATCGAAGAACGCGACGCCCGCGGTCTTTGCGATCTCGTAGGACCACTGACCGTAGCGGCCGGAGCCGCGCTCGATTTTTCCGTCGGCCCAGACATTGCGCAACGTGAGCGAGAGCACGACGGGCGTCGCGCCCTTGGCCTTCGTGTCGGCGATCATTTTTCTCAGATACCAGCCGAAGGTGTGGACGACCTCGTGTTTCTTCGTGAGCACATTGTCGATCTCTCGTGTCTCCTCGCCGAGTCCGGGGATGGAGCCGCGGGCGCGGAGGGGCGGAGGCGGCTCGTCGTTGAGTGCGCCGCCGTCGTTGTGACCGAACTGAATCAGCACGATGTCGCCCGCCTTGAGGTCTGCGAGAATCTGATCCCAGAGTCCCTCGGTGACAAAGGTGCGGCTGCTGCGCCCGCCGCGCGCGCGGTTGGCGACGTTTATCGTCGTCGGATCGAAATAGTTGGCGAAGGGCACGGCCCAGCCTTCTTGCGTCTCGCCGCGGCCGCGGGCGGCGGTCGAATCGCCGGCGACGAAGAGGGTCGGTAGTGCGGGGTCGAGCGTGGTGGCGCGCGCCGGAGGATTGGTGGCGAGGTCCGATGCGGGAGTTTGGGCGCAGAGGGTGGCAGTCAGCGCGGCGAAAATGAACAGAGGGGTGACGAATGGGCGCATGGGAATCGTGGGGTGGCGCTTGGGGTGATAGGGTGGCGAGCTTCAGCTCGAATGTCAGACCGTGCGTTTACTGGCGAAGGGTGCGAACCCGGACCGTCCGATGTGGGAACAGGGAGTGGCTTGGCGGAGACGAAGCCTCAACGAACCGGGCTGGAGGGAGGCGCATGCCGGTGTGGGAGGATGCAGTCACTATTTCCACGCTTTCGACGGAGATGGGAGCCCGCTTGACAGCCCCGTGGATTGATCTTCTTTGTCGCCCCTCATCCTCTATGGCGAACAAGACTGACAAATGGGACCAAAACGCGGCCGGAAAATTCTACGTCGACCAGCAGTGCATTGACTGCGATCTCTGCCGCGAGACGGCGCCGTCCTTTTTCACCCGGCATGACGAGGGCGGCTACTCTTTCGTCCACAAACAGCCAACCACGGAAGAGGAAGTCGCCCAATGCATGGAGGCCTTGGAGGGTTGCCCGGTCGAAGCGATCGGCAACGACGGCGACGCCTGAGGCTCCGCGCCAGCCGCCCCGCCCTCGCATTTCACACCCCGGCCGCCGCGCCGGGGTTTTCTCTTTTCTGGGCGGGCAGTTCTTGTTAAGTAATATTGCTTTAAGGTATGAACATAGGCTTGTTTTTCGCGCCTTGGTTGGTAATCCCCTCGGGCGATGAAAATTGCTTCCGCCTGTTTGTTCATCGCCACAGTTCCCGCCGCGCTGTTCGCGCAGGGCACCGTCAGCCTGCCCGGGGTGACGGTCTATTCGCCACGGGTCGCGAATCAGGTGCCGGCTGGCACGTTTGCGACGCCGGCGTCGGCACTGCGGTATGAGCCGCAGGTTGACCTGCAGGCGCGCAATTTGGTCGAAGGCCAGGCCGACGTCACGATGCGCGGGGGAATTTTTGAGAACACCGGCTTTCAACTTGGGGCGCTAACGCTGATCGATCCGCAGACGGGGCACTACTTCGCGGAGATTCCCGTGGCGCCGGCGCTGCTGCTTGCGCCCGCGCTCCAACATGGTTCCGAGCTCGCCTTGGGAGCGTCGAATGCGACCGTCGGCGCGATTACCTACGGTTGGCGGCCAATCCGCACCGCCGGAGCGGCCGCGGTGGCGCTGGGAGAATTTGGCCTTAAGCGCGCAGAACTCTACCAGGGCTTCGCGGCGAAGGTGGGCGCGGGCGGCAGCGCTCACATTGGGGCGGATGTTGCGATCGCACATTCGGAGTCAGACGGCGCGATCCCGTTCGCGGAACACGAATTTGATCGCGTGAACGTCCGCTTGCAGCGGGCGGACGCGACGTCGCAGACCGACTTGTTTGCCGGGTATCAGGCAAAGTTCTTCGGGCTGCCGAACCTCTACACGCCGTTCAATTCGAACGAGACCGAAAACCTGCAAACCGTGCTGCTCGCGGCGAATCACCGCGCGACCTTTGGTCGCGGCGAATTTCTGGAGGCGGGAGTTTTTCACCGCCGCAACAAGGACGACTACGCGTTCAACCGCTTCGCGCCCGTGGGCGCGGTGCATCCGTTTCAGCACACGACGCGCGTGACCGGTGCCGCGGCGAGCGGTCGGCGTGATTTCGGTGAGCTGGCCGTCGGCGTGCGTGCGGAGGTGCTGCGCGACGAGCTCCACTCCACGTCGCTCACGTTCGGTCGCTATCGCGAGCGAACACTCACTAAGTTTGCCTTCGTGCCCGAGAAAACGTGGCGCGAATCCGGCGGCCCGGCGACGACGCTGAAAGCCGGTGTCTCGCATGATGACACCAATCGCGACGGTGGCTCCTTCTCGCCCGTAGTGGAGCTGGCCCGCGATTTTCCCGTCGGCGAGGTGCGGCGGATTTTTTTCAACTACGCGAAGACCTCGCAGGTTCCGACCTATACCGCGCTGAACTCGAACCCTGCGGCCGGCCTTTTTCGCGGCAATCCCAACCTCGGCCGCTCGAAGAGCCACAATATCGAGCTTGGCGTCAGTGGGGCCGTGGCCGGGTGGAGTTTCGACAGCGCGGTGTTCTGGCGGCGTGACGAATCGCTGGTGGATTGGACGTTTCGGCGCGGCGTGACAGCCCGCACTGCCAACGCCGTCGACCTTGATGTCGGAGGCTTCGAGGCCGTGGTCCGCCGTTCGACCAAGGATTTTGATTTGGTGATCGGCTACACGACGCTGACGAAGGATGCGGACTATCGCGGCGCGGTGGTCGATGCCAGTTTCTATGCGCTCAACTACGCGCGCCACCGGCTGACCGGTGCGATTACCGCGCGGCTGGGGCAGGGCTTTGAGGTGCGAATGGACAACGCTGCGCGGATTCAGGCCGACAATCTCCTGCGTGTGATCGGCGGACGGCGGGCCGTCACGTCGGCGTTGAGCCTGCGGTATCGTCCGCTCAGCTGGCGCGGCGCGGAGATTGCGGTGCAGGCGGACAATTTGTGGAACGATGACTTCCAGGAAATCCCCGCCGTGCCCGCGATGCGCCGGCAGTTTTCCGCGAGCCTGGGCTACAATTGGTGACCGCGGGCTTTGCGGTTTGACATTCGCGGGGGCACGGCGGTTTTTGCGCGCGTGACTCCAAATCCATTTCTCGATTCCGCCTTCCACATCCGCTGGTCCGCGCTGACGCCCGAGCTGGTCGGGCCCGCGATCGAAACGGCGCGCGCGCGCGCGCAGGCGGCGATCGATGCGATTGCGGCGCGCGACGAAACGGCGCTCTCATTTGAAAACACCTTTCTCGCCCTTGAGCACGCGACGGAGGAACTCACCGCCGCGTGGAGCAAGGTCACGCACCTGCAATCCGTGGCGGATTCGCCGCCGCTGCGCGACGCGCACAACGCGATGCTGCCGCGCGTGTCAGCCTTTTACGCGAGCATACCGCTCAACGCCGCGTTGTGGCGGCGGCTCAAGGCCTTTGCCGAAACACCGGCCGCCTCACGCATGGCGGGAATCGATCGCCGGTTTCTCGACGAGACCGTGAAGGACTTTCGTCAGGCCGGCGCCGACTTGCCGGGGGAAAAGCGCGCGCGACTTGAGGCGCTGCAAAGTGAGCTCGCCCAGGCGACGCAGAAGTATTCCGAGAACGTCCTCGATGCGACCAACGCGTGGCAACTCCTCGTGCCCGCGAACGACGAGCTTCGCCTCGCTGGTTTGCCGGACCGTGCGAAGGCCGCCGCGCGCAAGAGTGCGGAAGCGAAGGGCGCGGCGGGCTGGCGTTTCACGTTGCACCAGCCGTCGCAAGAGCCGGCGATGACGTATCTCGAGGACGCCGCGCTGCGCCGGGAGATTTGGACGGGCGCCTGCGGCGTCGGCGCGCACGCGCCGCACGACAACGCCGCACTCATCGCGCGCATCCTCACGTTGCGCGCGGAAAAGGCCGCGCTCCTCGGGCAGGCGCATTTCGCCGACAGCGTGCTCGAGCGCCGCATGGCGCGGAGCGGTGCGCGGGCGCTGGCGTTCGTGGAAGATTTTCAACACCGGTGCGCCGCAGCCTTCGCGCGCGAGTGCCGCGAGCTGGAGGAATTTCGCGCGAAACAAACCGTTCAGCCCGTCGCGCGGCTCGCGCCGTGGGAGATCATGTTCTGGTCGGAGCGGCTGCGGAAAGAGCGCTACGCCTTCGATGAGGAAATCCTGCGCCCCTATTTCCCGATGGATCGTGCGATTGCTGGGATGTTTGAACTCGTCGGGAAAATTTTCGGTCTGCGCGTGAACGAGCGCGTTGTAGCCGGCCTCGCTGAGGCCGGCCCGG
>JANXSC010000430.1 GCA_025352845.1 Opitutaceae bacterium | reverse complement strand
CTCAAGCTCCGCCAGCGCAACCTCGGCCCGATCCTAGAAGGCAACGGCTGGGCCATCAACGGCCGCGTGAAGATCAACATCCCGTTTGGCACCGCGCTCACCGCGCGCGCGGTCCTGCCCGATGGCTCGATCCGCTCACTCGAAGATCCCTACGAAGACAAGGAGGCCGCCGCTCGCCGCCGCCGCACGATTACGATCATCGTCGTGCTGCTCTTCGGTTACCTCGCGCTTTGCCGTTACGACCCCTACGCCTCGACCGCCTCCGAGCACTGGAAGGGTTGGAACTGGAAACCATGGGGCGAGAAGCCCGCGCCCGCGCCGGTCGCGCCCGCGAAATAGTTTCGTAGTTTTCAGATTTTCTCTGGCCGAACAGGACCGGGCGGTGCCGGCCGACCGCGCGCGATCGGTTATGGATCGAGATCGTAAACCTCCACTAGGGCGGTGCCGGTCGATTCGTTCGCGCCGGAGACCACGACGGAATACCCGCCGGGCGGGAGCCGCACGACCACTGCGGCATCCTTGCTCGTGTCCGGGAGGGCAAAGGCGCCCGCGGTCGCAAACGCGGCTTTGAGCTCGGCGGTGCCGCCCCAGTCGTCGCTGCGCGCGATCATGAGGCTCAGGCCGAGCGGGATGACTTTCAACTGCGGATCGGCCAGCGTTCCGCCAATGCCGAAGGGTGCGAGTCCGGGACCGACCGCGCGAATCAGCACCAGCTTTGGGGCGGTGCCGCCGATCACGAAGCCCGGCGTGAGCGCATTCGCACCTGTGCCCGCGAACCCGAGCGTCGAGACATTGATAAGTCTGGCGGGCGAGGTGAGCGCATCGGAATCGTAGACCTCGGCGAGCGCGATCCCCGTGCCCGTAGCGGTGGGCGAGGTGATGCGGACGGAGTAGCCGCCCGCGTTCACTGGCAGGTTGGAAAGCACGGCGGCGTCTTTCGAGCCTGCGGGCAGCGGAAACGCTCCGACTGCCGAGAACGCATTCGCCAGCGACGGAGCGCCGCCCCAGTCGTCGTTGGTCGCGACGACCCCGCCGGTTTGCTGGTTCAGCACGTCCATCTTCGTGTCCGCCAGCGCGGCGAGGCCGAACGCGGCCAGGGTCGGACCGACCGCGCGGATGAGCAGTTGTTTGCCGCCCGGCCCGCGCATCACGAATCCCGGCGTCAGTGCGGCCCCGGGCTGCACGAGGCCGCGGGTGGAGACGTTGATGATCCGGCTCGGGCCGCCGGTGTCGACGGTGAGGATGGCGGCGTCGGTCTCGATCGCTCCGGCGCTGTTGGTGATCACGCACGAATAAAAGCCCATGTCGGCTGCGGTGACGTTGTCCAACACGAGCGTCGGGAAGTTGATGGTAGCGGTGGCGACGCTGGCGGCCCGCGGTGGCGTTGAGTCGTCCGGCTGAAGCGGCGCGGCGCCGGCGGTCGCGGGCACGAGGGCGACGCCGTTGCGTTTCCAGACGTAGCTCAAGCCACCACTGGCGGCGAGCGCGGTGAAGGCGACATTGGGGGCATTGGGAGCGACGTGGGCGTTGATGGGCGGTTGCGTAATGATCGGGGTGCCCTGGACCGGGAGCACGAGCCGCTTGAGACTGGTGACATTGGTCACGACATTGGACGACACCCAGTAGATGGCGTTGCCATCGGTCACGATCTCACCGGTGGTCTGCAATATTTCCCGCGGCAGCAGCGCGGTCACGGCGCCGCCATCGATGGAGATCGACGACAATTGCCCCGTGCCGCCCGATTCGAAGTAGACGCGCCCGCCGTCGAGGGCGTAATTGCGGCTGGAGATATTCGCGGCCACAGTGATGACCTGACCGCCGACGCGCCGCCGTCTGATGGCGTTGTTTGGGGCCACGCCCTCTAGCCAAAAGAGCGAAGCGCCGGCCGGTCCGCCGGTCGGCGCCGCCAGAAAGCGGGTGCCGGCGGGAACGGACAAATCGATCGTGTTCCCGGTGCCGAACAGCGGCATGTGGCGAATCGTCGTGCCGCCGAATGGCTCGATAAAATAGATATTCGTGAAGTCCGCGGCATACCACGTCGCCGAAAAATTCACCGCCTCGGCTTGGGGATTGATCGGGGGCGGAGGCGGGAACGTGGTGAGGGCACCGCCCTGCGTGGACATCCGGGCCATCAGGGCGGGCACGAACGCCGCATTGACGCCGATCTCCTGTTGCACCGAAAAATAAAGCGTGCCGCCGTTGAGCTGAATTCCGAGGCCGTTGTTGCGCGGGCCGTTCGCGAGACGGGCATCGGGCCGGGCGAGGACAGTTTGGTTGCCGGTCGTCTTGGTCACGCGGATGATTTCCCCGTAGTTCAGCGGGCTCGCGAGACTGGGGACGCGGACATAGAGGTTCTGGTTGTCCTGGACCATGTCGGAACCCAAAAACAAATCGCGACCGAAATCCGTCAGGTTGATCAGCGCACTGCCCGGGGCCAGACCGACCTTGCCGACCCCGCCGCCGCCGTTGCCGGTGACGGTCCAGTAGAGTCCACTGGGATCCACGAGCAGATTCTCGATTACGACTGGCAAAGCCGGGAGGAATACTCCGCCCAGCACGCGCGGGGGCACCGCGACGTAAGTTCCCATGATGCCTGCCACGGCGAGCGGCGTTGCGAAGTTGAAAGACGTGCGCACGGCGAAGCTGCCGCCGAGATCCTCAAGGGCCAGCAGGGCGATATTCCAGAACCCGGACGCGGGCGGACTGTAGGGCGCGGGCTGGGAGTTCAGATTCACCACGGCACCGGCCGTGAGTGCCGCGAGATTGATGGTGGCGAGGCGGTAGCCGCTTTGCGCCGGACCCGCGAGGGAGTAGGGCGACGCGAACGCCCACAGTTCCAATCGGAGCGCGGCGGTCGCGGTCGCCCGGTTGTTGGCGAGGGTTGCGGTGACCAGCATCGTCTGGCCGTCGGCCGCGAGCTGGTAGTTCAGCGGCGGGTTGAGCTGCAAGGTCTGCGCGCTTCCAGTTGCCGAGGTGCCGATCAGCCACAGGAGTATTCCCGCCGCCACAAAGATAATTCGCGAAACAGAATCCGGGCGGACGCGCAGGCGGGCGGGGGAAGGCAAGGGGAGTGGGACGGCCGAAGCGAAGCACGCTTCGGCGTCACGCCGCACCGTCGGGGGCTACAGCGGGGGAAGCAACGCCTATTCCGGCGCGCCGGTCGCGCCCGCCATCTTGGTCATTCTCATCAGGCGTTTTTCAGCGCCCCTCCATCCACTCCGGCGACGAATATTGCTCAATCAACCCGCTCACCTCGTCCTCGTTGAACTCCGGCCACGGCACCGGCTGCGCGTCGGCACCAAGCGTGGTCGCGAGCGTCGCAACGAAATCCTCGCCAAATTTTTCCCAGTCCACGCCCGATGCCCCGTTTGTGGGGCGGGCTTTATGCCCGCCATCCCCCGCCGCCGGCCGCCAGATCGAGCCCTGAAAGAGCAGACCCTGCTTGTTCCGCTTCTGCGCCGCACCGGCGATTTTTTCGCCGCTCTGCTCATGCACGACATCGTGGACTTCCGCGCGCTGGAAACACACGCCGGCCGGGCCGGGCTCGGCGGCGTCGGGTTCACGAATTGCTTTCGTGACCGCCGGCACGCCCTGCGCGCGCAGCGCGGCGGCCAGCGCCCCATGCACCTCGCGGTAGCTCTGCGTCGCCCGGAGCTCCTCCAGCGGGTGCCCGCGCGGAATCACGAGGGAAAATGTCCAGTCGTCGCGATGGTCGACGAGCCCGCCCCCCGTCGGCCGCCGGCAGGCATCGCACGGCCCGTCGAATTGCGCCGCGATCTGTTCGCGGATGAACGCGATTTTCTGCGCGTAACCGAAGGTGCAGGCCGGGCCGCGCCAGCCGTAGTGGCGGAAGCGCGGCACCGTGGCGCGCGGGTAGCGCTGCAGCAGCAGAAAATCCACCGCCATGTTTTCGGCGGCACCGGCCGTGCGCGTGGGCAGGACTTCCAGAATCATTGGCCACAAAAACCACGAAAATTCACAAAAAGCCCGATCCTATTTTTGGGCCTTCTGCTTTTTTTGTGGCCATCACAGTCCGTGATACCACTCCCGCACGGGCACGGGCACGTTCAATTCCTTCAACTGTTCCGCGATCGTCTGCGGTCGCGTTTTCAATTTGCCGGCGAGTGGGGCGAGGTTGAGGGCGAGACAGGCCTGCCGTTTTCTCGCGACCTCGGGCAGCTCCGCGCGCGTCACACTCGTGAGCGGAGCCTGTTTTTCCATCAGCTTGAAATGATCGCGGATGCGGAGCGCGAGCGCGTGGCGCGAAATCAATTCCGCCCCCGCCCAGTGGAAAACGCCGCGCACGTCGGAGCGTTCGCAGAGCTCGACCATCACTTCGGCGAGATTTTCCGCGGTGCACGTCTGGCGAAACTCGTCGGTGAACAGCCGCGGCGTGCGGCCCGCCGCCCAGTCGGCGAAAAGCCGCTCGTGGTTGCTCCGCTGACCGGCCGCGCTGTTGCCCATCAGCAGCGGCGCGCGGAGGGTGACGGCAAATTCCGCTGCGGCGGCATGCACCGCCTGCTCGCTTTCCAGTTTCTGCCGGCCGTAGAGATTGATCGGCGAGACGGGATCGGTTGCGGCGTAGGGCGTGGCGCGCGCGCCGTCGAAAACCTGTTCGGACGAGAGGTGCACGAGTCGCGCGCTCACGTGGTGCGCGAGGCGGGCGAGCGTGGCTGGCAGTCCGACATTGAGCGTTTGGGCGAGCGCCGGATTGGCGTCGCATTGCTCCGGCACCGAGATCGCGGCGCAGTTGACGATGGCTTGGGGAAACGCGTCGAGCACGGCGGCGGTTACCGCCATTTCGTCGCCGAGATCGAGCGAGCGTTTCTGCGCGACGCCTTCGATCTCGCCGGCAAACGATCCCACCGTGCCCACGACGCGATGGCCGCGCCGCGCCGCCGCGCGCGCAAAGGCGGAGCCGACGAGACCCGAGGCACCGGTGAGAAAAATAGTCATGCGAGCAATTCCGGCGCGACGTGCCAGCACCCGCTCCAGTGCGGTCCGATCCTCTCGAGCGCGAGCGCCGCGCATTTTTTCATCGTGAATTTCACCGGCTCCGCGCGCCCCGCGATCAGCACCGAGGCGAGCGCGCTGAGCTGCGGCTCGTGGCCGACGATGGCGACCGCCTGCGCGCAGGCCTTGAGTTGCGCCGCCATCGCGATCGGATCGTCTTCGGGTTCGAGCCCGGGTTTGAGCGTGAGCGGGACGTCGAGCCCGAGCCGACGCGCTAGCAACGCCGCCGTCTCGCGCGATCGGACCAGCGGGCTGTGCCAGATTTCTTCCGGGGCAAACGCGCCGGAAGCTTTCAGAAACTTTGCCAGCGCCTTCACCTGCTCGATCCCGCGATCGCTCAGCGGCCGGGCGGCATCGTCCGCGGCATCGAGGGCGTGGGCGTGACGAATCAGATAGACGCGCATTTCGTTTTCCCGGCTTGGCGCTCAGGCATCGAGCAGCTTGCGCGCGGCGAAGAGCAGCTCGCTCAGCGCAAACGGTTTTTTGATCACCGCCTGCCGATTCGCTCCGACCCACGGGACGGGAGCCTTCTGATCGTTTTGTCCCGTGCGAAGAATCCGGAGGGCGGGTTGGGCGGTGAGCAGCTTGCGCGCGAACCGCTCGCCGTCGCCCGCGATGGGCCCGATGAACAGTTGGCATGGCCGGGCGTAGCGTTTTTCGCGGCCGAGTTCGGCGCAAGACGGGACCGCGTGCACACGATAGCCATCGGTGGTCAAAATGCCCGCGACCATCTTGCGCACCACCTCGTCGCGCTCGACGAGCAGCACGTTTTCCGTGCCGCGCAGCGATCGCAGCGGCATAATCGCGGGCGGTCGGGTGCTGACCGGTTCATCGACGGCGGGCAGCAGCACCTCGAAGGTCGAACCCGCGCCGGGTTCACTGCGCGCGGAGATGGTGCCGCCGCTCTGGTGCACGACCCCGTAAACGAGCGCGAGGCCGAGGCCGGTGCCCTTGGGCTTGGTGGTGAAAAACGGCTCGAAGAGATGCTTCTGGGTCTCCGCATTCATGCCGGTGCCGTTGTCCGTCACGCGCAGCGCGACGTAGCGCCCCGGCGGCGTATCGGTGATCCGGCGATGCCGGCCGGAGGCGAGCATCGTCACCCCGGTGGCGACGACGATGCGGCCATTGGAGCGCAACGCATCGCGGGCGTTGAGCACGAGGTTGAGCAGCACCTGTTGAAACCGATCCGGATCGGTCCGGACGTTCGGGGTGTCGGGCGCGAGTTCCAACTCAAACGTGCCGGCGTCGCCGAGCAGCCGGCTGAGAATCGCGGCGTTCTCCAGGACGAGCGTGTTCAGGTTGATGATGCGTGCGTTCAACGGCTGACGGCGGCTGAACGCGAGGAGTTGCTGCGTGAGCGTGGCGGCCTTGCGCCCCGCGTGGTGAATCTCGGCGACCTGCCGCAGTGCCTGGGGATTGGCGGCGACGTGCGCGGCGAGGATTTCACAGTAGCCGTTGATGACGGAAAGGAGGTTGTTGAAATCGTGCGCCACGCCGCCCGCGAGCCGGCCGACCGCGTCGAGCCGCTGCGTGTGCATCAACGCGTCCTGCAACCGGCGCCGCTCGGTTTGATCGCGGTAGGTGGCGACGATGTGTGTGAGCCGCCGCCCGCGATCGAAGATCGGATCGAGGCTCCACGTGGCGTTGATGGTGGTGCCATCGCCGCGCGTGAGCAGACCATCGCCGACGAGCGATTGCCCGGGCACCGCGCGCGGCAACCAGCGCCGCACGCGCGCCACTTCGGCCCGCCCGGCGTGCAGGGTGCCGTGCGGCTGGCCGACGAGATCGCGCCGGGCGCGGCCGGTCAGCGCGGCGAGGGCGGAATTGGCGAAAAGAATTTTCAACCCGCGCGGGCCGATGCGCCGGCCCGCGACGAACACGCCCGCGCCCTGCGCCTCCAGCGCCGACGCGAGCAGCCCCACGGGCACGCGGGCCGCGGCACTCACGGTGCGAGGCGCTCGACCGACCAGCCGTCCTTGCCCCGGCGGTAGCGCAGCCGATCATGCAGCCGGCTGCGCCGGCCCTGCCAGAATTCCACCGTCTCGGGTGCGAGTCGCCAGCCGCCCCAATTCAGTGGCAACGGCACCGGCTGCCCCTCGTGTTTTTTCTCCAGCGCCTTCATGCTGGCCTCCAGCACGCTGCGCCCGGGGATGATGGTGCTCTGCTGCGCGACCCACGCGCCGAGCTGGCTCGCGCGCGGCCGCGAGTGAAAATACGCCTCGCTCTCCTCGCGCGCGACCTTCGTCACCGCGCCCTCGACGATCACCTGGCGCTCCAGCGCGATCCAGGGAAACACGAGCGTCGCGCACGCGTTTTCGTGCAGCTCGCGGCCCTTGCGGCTCTCGTAGTTGGAGTAAAAAACGAAGCCGCGGCCATCGAGGCCCTTCAGCAGCACGGTGCGGCCGGACGGTCGGCCATCGCGGGTCGCGGTGCAGAGCGTCATCGCGTTGGGCTCGGTCAGCTTTGCCGCCTCGGCTTCCTGAAACCATTTTTCGAACTGCCGAAACGGATCGCGCGCGAGATCCTTCTCGGCGAGTCCGGCCAGCGAATAGTCTTTCCTGAGATCAGCGAGTGCCACGCGCGAAACCGTGGGCGCGGTCGCGCACGCTGTCAAAAATCATCTCGCGTGAGTGCGGCGATCTGCGCCGCCGCCGCGGGAAACTCCCGCGTGAGCGCGCGCCGCGCACCGAGCGTGAACCCGCGCTCATCCCACGGCGGTGAGACGATGCAGCTGACGAGGGCGAATCCTTGAGCGGTCGCACCCGCCGCCGCGGGCGCTAACCGTGTTCCTTGCCAGACGCCGGCCGGCACCACGATCTGCGGTTGATCGCAGGCGAGCACGTCGATGCCAAGTCGCGCCACGCGCATCGTGCCGTCGCGCGGATCGAGCTGCACATGCTCAATCGGATCGCCGGCGTGGAAAAACCAGACCTCGTCCTGTGTCATCCGATGCAGTGCGGAGAATCCTTCGGGCGTGATCAGGAAGAAAATCGACGACGCGGTCTCGCTGCGCCACGTCTGCCGGAAGAAGCCGCCCTCGCGTGGCAGAGGCTCCAGGCCGAGCCGGGCGATGAGAGCGGAGGCGGTGTCGTGGGCCATGCGCGCATTCACGCACGCGCGGGCGCGGCGGACAAGCGGGGTGTTTTTCCGGTATCAGTGTCATGCGGCAGCCTTTGACCCTGGCACACAAATCGTTTTGCTGGCCGCCGCATGACTGTAACCGACGACGTGATCGAGGCCGAAGCCGACCGGCTGCTACGGGCGCTCATGCACGTGGACTGCGACCCGCGCGGGCGCACGTGGAACCTCGAGACCTGCCGCGCCATCGCGCCGCTCACGCTCGAAATCAACCGGCTGAAAAAAGAAAAGGACGCCGTGATCCTCGCGCACTCCTACGTCGAGCCCGAGATCATCTACGGCGTCGGCGACTTCAAGGGCGACTCCTATTTCCTCAGCCTCGCGGCCAAAAAATCCCAGGCGAAGATCATCGTGTTTGCCGGCGTCGTCTTCATGGCCGAGACGGCAAAAATCCTCTCGCCGGATGCCACCGTCATCGTGCCCGACCGCGGCTCGGGCTGCTCGCTCGCTGACTCGATCGACGGCGATGGCGTGCGGAAACTGAAGGCGCTCTATCCCGACGCCACCGTCGTCTGCTACATCAACAGCACGGCCGACGTTAAGTCCGAGTCGGACGTCTGTGTGACCTCGGGCAACGTTTACCACATCGTCGAGCATCTGCCCGCGAAACGTATTCTCTTCGTCCCCGATCGGTTGATGGGACAAAACGTGCGCGACGAGCTGATGCGCCGCGGCATCGACAAGGAAATCATTACGTCGGACGGCACCTGTCTGGTGCATGATCAATTTGGGCTGGCGGACATCGCGGCGGCGCGCGCGCAGTTTCCGGGACTCAAGGTCGTGTCGCATCCCGAATGCACGCCGGAGGTCGCGGCGGTTTCGGACTTCGTCGGCAGCACGGGCGCGATGATGAAATACGTGAAGACGACCGGCGCGCCGTATTACCTGATGCTCACCGAGTGCGGGCTCGTGGGTCGGCTGCAGGTCGAGGCGCCGGAAAAAAACTTCATCGGTGGCTGCCGGCTCTGCCCCTACATGAAACTCAACTCGCTCGAAAAAATCCGCGATGCCCTCGCTGCGCCGCGCCCCGATCAGATCGTGACGCTCGACGAAAACCTGCGCCGCCGCGCCGCGCGGTGCATCGAGCGGATGTTCGAGCTCTCGCCGACGGACTGAATCTGGAACTAAGGAAATCATGGACGAGCCGCCGGGAGTCCTTCCTGATTTCCTTAGTTCCAGATTATATCATTCATGATCACGCCCCGCACCGACCACCTGATCGATCTCGCGCTCGATGAAGACGCCGGGCTCGGCGACGTCACGAGCCGCGCGATTTTCTCCGCCCGCGATCGCGCGCGCGGTTTCATCGACGCCAAGCAGGATCTCGTGCTCTGCGGGCTTGAGGTCGCGGCGCGGGTCTTCGCGCGCGTCGATCCAAAGCTCAAGGTTACGCTACTTGCGCGCGATGGCGACCGCGTGAAGCGCGGCGCGCGCGTGATGAGCATCGCGGGGCCAACGGCCTCGATGCTCACTGCGGAGCGCACGGCGCTGAATTTCCTCCAGCGCCTCTCCGGCATCGCGACGCTCTCGCGGCGCTTTGCCGAGGCTGTGGCCGACACCGGCGTGCGCGTCGCGGACACGCGCAAGACGACGCCCGGTTGGCGCGCGCTCGAAAAATATGCCGTGCGCTGCGGCGGCTGTTTCAACCACCGCTCGTCACTCGGCGAGCACGTGCTGATCAAAGACAATCACATCGCCGCCGCCGGTTCGCTCGCGCGCGCCGTGAAACTCGCGCGTGCCGCCGCGCCGCACCTCGCGAAAATCGAAGTCGAGGCGAAGACGCTCGCCGAGGTGAAGGAGGCGCTGCGCGCGCAGGCCGACGTCATCCTCCTCGACAATATGGCACCCGCGATGATCCGCCGCGGCATCGCGCTGATCGCGGGCGCGGCCGTCATTGAAGTATCCGGCGGCGTGCGCCTCGACACGCTCCTCTCCTACGCGCTCCCCGGCGTCGACGTCATCAGTATCGGCGCGCTCACGCACTCGGCGACCGCGGTGGATTTGAGCCTGGATATTTTGCCGGCGAAATCGCGCCCGCGGTGAGCGCCAAGTCGCCGCTTGCCCGTTTCGGTTGCGTGGCTACGTTCGCATCATGAGTGAAATCATATTCGAGGTCCGGGAGGACGAGATTGATGGCGGCTACGTCGCCACGGCCCTCGGCCATGCCATCGCCACACAGGGCGATAACCTCGACGACCTGCGGGAGATGGTGCGTGATGCGGTGCAGTGTCATTTCGGTGACGGGGCGGCGGGCGAGAAACCCAAACTGATCCGGCTGCACTATGTGCGCGATGAAGTGCTGGCGGTGTGAGAATCCCGCGACAAGTCTCGGGCTCGGATTTGGTGCGAGCGTTGCGTGTGCTCGGATATGAGTGCGTTCGACAGGACGGATCACATATGCGGCTGACCACCGAGCGAAACGGCACCCATCACGTCACCGTGCCCGCGCACCGACCCATCAAAGTCGGAACTTTGCTCAACGGAGTTCTGAAACCGGTCGCAGCGCATCACGGGCTGACCGTCGATGAACTGCTGGCAAAGCTTGCGCTCTGACTGATGAAAATCCTCCGCACGGACTGTCTCGTGATTGGCGCCGGGCTCGCGGGCGCGGCGTATGCGCTGCAGGCGGCGAAGCACGGGCTCTCCGTCGAGCTGCTGTCGCTCGCGGAGCCGCTCGCGGCGAACAGCGACTGGGCGCAGGGCGGGATCATCTACGATACGACGCGTGATCCGACGGCGCTGGCGAAAGATATTTTTGAGGCGAGCGATCGCACGGCCAATCCCATCGCGGTCGATCATCTGGTGCGCGAGGGGCCGCGCGCGGTGGAGGAGTTTTTGCTTGAGGAACTGAAGATCGGCTTCGATCGCGATGCGGCGGGCGCCCTTGATTTTACGCGCGAGGGCGGTCACGGCGCGCGCCGGATCATTCACGCCAAGGATGCCACCGGCCACGCGATTCTCTCCGCCGTGGCGGCGCGCGTCGATGCCACGCCGAGGATCACGCGCCGTGCCGGCTGGGTCGCGATCGATCTGCTCACGCTCTCGCACAATTCCGACGGCCTCGCGGATCGCTACGAGCCGCTCACGTGCTTCGGTGCTTACGTGCTCGACACGACCACGGGCGAAACCGTCGCGATCGTGGCGAAGAAAACCATCCTTGCGACCGGCGGGCTCGGGCAGATTTTCCTGCACTCGACGAACCAGCCCGGGAGCGTGGGCCACGGCGTGGCGATGGCATATCGCGTGGGCGCGCGCCTCATCGATCTCGAATACGTGCAGTTTCACCCGACCGTCTTCGCCAAGAAGAACGCGCCGCGTTTCCTCGTGACCGAGGCGCTGCGCGGCGAGGGCGGCGTGCTGCTCAACGCGCGCGGCGAACGCTTCATGGACGCCGTCGATCCGCGCGGATCGCTGGCGTCGCGCGATGTGGTGGCGCGCGCGATCAAGCAAGAGCTGGCGGCAAGCGGCGAACCGAACGTGCTGCTCGATTTGTCGGCGATGAAACCGGAATTCATCCGCGATCGGTTTCCGACGATCTTCGAGCGCTGCCTCGCGCACGGGGTGGACATCACGCGCGAGCCGATCCCGGTCGTGCCGGCGGCGCATTTTGCGTGTGGCGGCGTCCATGCCGATTTGCACGGTCGCACGAGCGTGCGCCACTTGAACGCGATCGGGGAGACTGGCTGCACGGGGTTGCACGGTGCTAACCGCCTCGCGAGCACGTCGCTGCTCGAATGTCTCGTGAGCGCGAAGTTTGCCGCGCAGGCCGACGGCACCGACATCGCGCGCGAGACGTTCCGCCTGCCCGACCCGCGGGAGTGGGAGAGCCCCACGCGCGAGGCCGATCCGGTTTTGATCCGGCAGGACATGCTCCAAATCCAGCACACGATGTGGAACTACGCGGGCGTCGTGCGCTCGCCGAAGCGGCTCACGCGCGCGCGCCGCATCTTGATCGAGCTGCGCGAGGAGATTCAGAGTTTTTATCGCGGCTGCCGGCTCACGCGCGAATTGATCGAGCTGCGCAACGCGATTCAGACGGCGCTGCTGATTGTGCATGCCGCGGCGCTGAACCCGCGGAGCAAGGGCTGCCACTATGTGGTCGAGGAGGAGTAGCGTGGTTGAGGTTGTAGCCGGCCTCGTTGAGGCCGGGCCGGGGTCGGCGACCCCGGCTACAACTTAAGCCCGCGCCCGCGCCTTCGCCACGATGGCCAGCAGCGTGGCGAAATCCTCGTCGCGGGTGTGGCTCTCGATCATGGCGTCGAACTTGGCCGCTTCGCGCAGCTCGGCTTCGGCGGTGGCGAGCCGGCGCGCGATTTCGTCGTCGTGATCCTTCGCGCGCCCGCGCATCCGCGCGACGATCCGCTCGTGATCGACGACGATGAAGATCGTCGTCAGCGCGCGGTGTAGTGCGGCGTCGGTGCGCGCGAGGCGGCGCAGGCTCTCGACGCCCTGCACGTCGATGCTCATCACGAGATCGCGGCCGGCGGCGAGCGGATCGAGCACGCTGGATTTCAAGGTGCCGTAGAGCCGGTCTTCGTGGTCGCCGTGGACCTGCGCCCACTCGAGAAACTCGCCCGCGGCCACGCGGCGGCGAAACTCAGCCGGCGCGAAAAAGTGGTAGTGCACGCCGTGGATTTCGCCGGCGCGCGGCGCGCGCGTCGTTGTAGTCACGACGCGGGAAAAATCCGGCCGCTCCAGCACGAGCCGGTCGCAGAGCGTGCTCTTGCCCGAGCCGGCAGGGCCGGCGATCACGAGGAGCACGGGGGCGGGCATGCGCGCGGGAGGTCAGTAAGTGAACGCGACGATCGCGAGCGCCACGCCGTAGCCGGCAAGCGCGCCGCCGACGCCACGCGCACGGGCGGGCATGGCAAACATCCACGCGAAGAAATCGCGGAGCCGCCACGGCTGCGCCGCGAGCCAGATGGCGATCGCGATTGCGAGGTAGACGGCGCTCACCATCACGAGTCGCTGGGGAAGGTGATACTCCATGTAGGCCGCGTCCAGCAGGGGCATCGCGCCGACGAGCACCAGCGCGGCAAGCCCGCGCACGGCGATAAATTCACGCATGTAGATCAGCGACAACACGGCGATCAGCGCGAAGGCGGCGAGCATGTAGGGCTTGGGGATGATCAGATCGGCTTCGCCGAGGTGCGCGATATTGTAGATAAACCACGCGGCTCCGACGGTGAAGAAGACGTTGCCCGCCGCCGTGGAGCGTGGCAGCGCCTTCAGCATCGCGGCGTAGCCCGCGCTGTTGAGCAGCAGCGGCAGCCCGACGACGATCAGCATCAGACCGGGGATGAGGGTGGCGAGGAGGAGGGACATGGAAAAAGATGAGAGTTGAGAGCTGAGAGCTGAGAGACGAGCCCGCTTTGCGCGTGGAGGTATCGAGATTTCATTCTCTCAACTCTCAACGCTCAGCTCTCAACCCCGGCGAGCTGCAGCTCGCCGTAAAGCGTGCTCACGCTGGCGCGCTCGATCTTGAGCGGGACGAGCTGGCCGATCAGGCGCGGGTCGGCTTCGAAGACGCAGACGCGGTTGCCGCGCGTGCGGCCGGTGAAACGCTCGCCGCTCTTGTCGCGGCCCTCGACCAGCACGTCAGCGACGGTGCCGACCATCCGCGCGGTGTGGCGGAGGGAATTTTTTTGCAGCACTTCGAGGAGGACTTGGTTGCGGTGTTCCTTCACTTCGTCGGGCACTTGATCGGCGAGTGCGGCGGCGGGCGTGCCGGTGCGGATCGAGTATTTGAAGACGTAGGCCATGTCGAAATCGCAGGCCTCGAAAAGCTCGCGCGTTTGCGCGAAGTCCTCGTCGGTCTCGCCGGGGAAGCCCACGATCACGTCGGTCGAAAAATACATTTCGGGTTGCACGGCCCGCAGCGCGGCGACGATCTCGCGGTAGCGGTCGCGGGTGTAGGGGCGGTTCATGGCGCGGAGGATGCGGTCGCTGCCGCTCTGCATCGGCAGGTGCACGTAGCCGCAGAGTTTCGGCAGCCGGCCATAGGCGGCGACGAGGTCGTCTTTGAAGCCGCGCGGGTGGGGCGAGGTGAAACGGATCCGCTCAATGCCCTCGATGGCGTGAACCTTTTCGAGCAACTGCACGAACGGCGTCACGCCGCCCGTGTGCGCGTAGTCGCGGCGGCCATAGCTCGTGACGATCTGGCCGAGGAGTGTGACTTCGCGGACGCCGCGCACCGCGAGCTGTTCGCACTCGCGCACGATGTCGTCCATCGGCCGCGAGCGTTCGTCGCCGCGCGTTTTGGGCACGATGCAGAATGCGCAGTCCATGTTGCAGCCCTGCTGGATCGAGACGAACGCGCTCACCTGCCGTTCCTCGTCCGCCTCGGGCGCGATGTGATCCTTGATCGTGTTTTGCGAGCCGGCTTCCTCGGCGATGTCGACGATGGTCTCGCCGATCGGCACGCCGGCGTCGCGCGCGGCGCGGAGGTTGTCGAGGTAGTCGGGGACCTGGTGAAACTTCTGCGTGCCCACGATCAAATCGAGATCCGGGAGCTGGTCGAGGAGCGTGGCGCCGCGGTTCTGCGCCATGCAGCCGAGGATGCCGAGGATGAAGTCGGGCTGCTTTTTCTTCCGCTGCGCGAGGTAGCCGGCCTTGCCGATGGCCTTTTGCTCCGCGGCGTCGCGGACGCTGCACGTGTTGAGCAGGAGGATGTCGCACGCCGCCTCATCGGCCACGATCCGGTAACCGCGGACGCGCAACATCGCCGCGACAGCCTCGCTGTCGCGCTCGTTCATCTGACACCCATAGGTCTTGATGTGGACGCGGTTCAAATTCGGGAAGGGTTGTAGCTAACGCCAGATGCCGGAGGGTCAACGCACGAAACCACCGGGTAGTGGGTCCGTTTGAATCGAAGTCCCTCCGAGAGCAGTCTACGGGCGCAGGGCCAAAACTCGTGCGAACCTCACTGAGCTATCATGCGGCAACAAAAGCCTGCATGCATCCGGATTTAACCAGCCGATTGCTTCGATAATCTCGTCGTAGTCTTGCTGTATGTTGGGTCGGTTCCAAATCCTACGAAAATGGAAGATGCGATTACGTAGTCCGCGAATGCTTTCGAATCGGTGCGAAGCATTGCCGCGTGTCCGTTGTGATTTAGGTAAAGCACCGGCATTCAACGTCACAAGAAGCGCAGCGTCTTTGCTCCCGGCCGATAGAGGCCAACTGACGGACGGAGGCGGTGCGCCGAATATTTTGCTCGTGTTGCCGTAGGCAATCCTGCTTTTTATCGCTCGCAAGACGCACATGTGTAGGCGATTGAATTGAATCAATTGCGCGCCACCTATTGCTTTCCTGATCCGTTTTTCCCCATGAACAACAACCGTCATACCCAGTGGTCAAAGAATCGCTGGGTTATCGTGTTCGGCGCGATGCTCCTTTTGCAGCAATCGATTTCAGCCCAATTTGCCCCGGCGCATTCAAGGATCAATTCGAATTA